>QMME01000131.1 GCA_003647095.1 Deltaproteobacteria bacterium | reverse complement strand
TGGCGCTGCGGGTACTGGCTGCCGGCGGTGAAGTGGTGGTGTCGCGTGGTGAACTGGTCGAGATCGGCGGCTCCTTTCGCATCCCCGACGTGATGGCGGCTTCCGGTGCTCACCTGGTCGAGGTGGGCACCACCAATAGAACCCGTATAAACGATTACCGGCGGGCAATGGGGCCGCAAACGGCACTACTGTTGAAGGTGCACCGCTCCAACTTCGAGATGGTGGGGTTCGTCCAGGAGCCCGGCATCGAGGAGTTGGCCGAACTTGCCCAGCGCAGCCAGTTGCCGCTGCTGGTGGACATGGGGTGGGCCACTTTTTTGCCGGATCCCCCCCTCTGGCTGGGCCCGCAGCATCGGCCGGACTGGCTGCTGTCGCGGGGGGTGGACGTGGTCTGCTTCAGTGGTGACAAGATTCTCGGTGGTCCCCAGTGCGGGATCATTTTAGGCCGGGCCGATCTCGTTGGGGCCATGGCCCGAGATCCCATGGCTCGGGCCCTGCGCGTGGGTAAGCTGACGTTGGCCGGATTATGGGCCACCCTGGATGCCTACCGGCAAGGATTGGCCCGGCAGTTGCCGGTAGCGGACATGTTGCTGGCCGGGCCGGAAGAGTTGAAGCGGCGTGCCCGGCGGCTGGCCCGCCTCCTGCGTGCCCGTCAAGCCGACCTGCCGCTGGAGGTCGTGGCCTCGGCCGGCAAGGTGGGGGGAGGAGCGCTGCCTTTGCTGGATCTTCCCGGTTGGGCCGTGGCCGTGCATGCTCCGGGCCAGCTGGCCGACCGACTGGCCGAGACCCTGCGCCGGGGAAGACCACCGGTGGTGGCCCGGGTTCACGACGACAGTGTCTGGCTGGATGTCCGTACCCTGAGTGCGGGTGATTTCCCAACGTTGGTGACCGCCCTGGCCCGGGCCTGGAACACCTGCCGGCGAGAGGAAGCTAGATGAACGAAGGTGAAGGCAGCAGCGCTGAACGGCGTCGGCAGCGTGGTTCCGGCCAGCGCTCGGAGCGGGCAACCATGATAGCCGTGGGCGGCGGCAAGGGAGGCATTGGCAAATCACTGCTCACCGCCAACCTGGGAGTGTGCTTCGCCCGCAGCGGCAAGAGGGTGGTGCTGGTAGATGCCGACCTGGGTGGCGCCAACCTGCACACCTGCCTGGGTATCGACCTGCCTGCCGCCTCGCTGAGTGACTTCGTGCAACGGCGAGTGGCGAACCTGGAAGACGTGGTCGTTGATAGCGGTATCGACGGACTGGGACTCATCAGCGGTGCCCAGGATTTCCTCGGCTCGGCCAACATCAAGTACACCCAGAAATTGCGCACCCTGCGCCAGATCCGCCGCCTGCAGGCCGATGTCATCCTGCTCGACCTGGGCTCGGGAACCTCCTTCAACGTGCTGGATTTCTTCCTCAGTTCCCACCTGGGTATCGTCATCATCGTACCCGAGCCCACCTCGTTGGAAAACAGCTATCGCTTTCTGCGCAGCGCCTTTTACCGGTTGCTGCACCACCGGGAGTCGGCTCGCCCCTTTTTGGAGATCATCGAGCAGGCCATGCTGCCCAACAACGACAAGGCCATCCGCACCCCGCATGACATCATTCGCCTGGTCGGGCGCATGGATCCCGAGCGTGGAGATCGTTACCGGGCCTGGCTGTCTTCCTTTCGGCCCCTGCTGGTGGTCAACCAGGTTCGTAGCCCCGAAGACGCTGAACTGGGCCCGGCCGTGTTGCTGGCCTGCCGCAAGTACCTGGGCATCGAGCTCGACTTGCTGGGTCACATCGATTACGGAGACAATGTATGGCAGGCGGTGCGAACTCGTACCGTGTTGATGATGCAGGACGTCGAGTCCCCGGTGACCCAGCGAATCTGGCACGTGGCTCGGCAGATCGAGAAGAGAATGGAGTCGCTCGAAGTGGCGGGGCGGGAGAGGCTGAAACTGTGATGAAGGACTTCCGCGAACAGAATTACTACGAATTGCTGGAAGTTACGGTGCATGCCTCCCAGCAGGAGATCGAGGATTCCTATCGCCAGGCACGCCGGGCCTTTGCGTCCGACTCGGTGGCCACGTACGCCTTGTTCTCGCCGGAAGAACTGGTTTTGTTGCGCCGGCGTATCGAGGAGGCCTACCGGGTGCTGACCGATGCCGAGCGTCGGCGTCTCTACGACCGTGAACTCAGCCGGCTGGATTCCACACAGTGGCCGGATGGAGAGACCCCGGCGGATACGAAGCAGCAGGAGCAGCGAGCGGACGAGCAGCGGCAGCAGCAAGAGCAGGAGCCGGATAACGAAGACCAGCCCCGTCTGCCCCTGGTGGAGTCGAAGCCTCCCCCGCCGGCGGATGAAGTGGCCGAGGTGGACCCTGTGGTGACGGAACCCGCGGAACCAGTGGAGTCGGAACCAGTGGAGTCGGAACCAGTGGAGTCGGAACCAGTGGAGTCGGAACCAGTGGAGTCGGAATCCGCGGAGCCGGAATCCGCGGAGCCGAAATCCGGGGAGCCGAAATCCGGGGAGCCGGAGACTGTAGTGCTGGAATCCACGAAGCCAGAGCCCGTGGGGCCGGAATCGGTTGCACCCCCGGCCGGGCCGGCGTTGCCCCGGGTAGAGAAAACCGAGTCAGGGCCGGCAACGGATGCTCCCTCTGCGGGGGAAGCAGCCAGCACCCGGCAGGAGGAGCAACTACCGCCCTTGCCTCGTATCGACGACGATACTCCCATTGATGGCGAGCTGCTGCGCAGGGTTCGCCTGGCCCGCGGCCTGGAACTGGAGCGCATCGCCGAGATTACCAAGATCAGCATCTACTATCTGCGCAACCTGGAGATAGAGGACTTCACCAACCTGCCAGCCCGAGTCTATGTACGCGGTTACCTCAAGCAACTTTGCAGTATCTTGGAGCTGGATGCCAGTCGGATAGTCGATGCCTACCTGGCGCGCCTGGATGCTGGTGGCGGTCGGGAGGGGGAAGGTTAATCACCGGCCGGGGCCTTGCCGCCAGCCGCCTGCCGCTGCCCGGCCGCTTTTTTCCCGGCTGGTTCCGGCTTGTCCTTTTGCTCCTGTTCGAGTTTCTCGTGCACCGCCCGGGCCGTCTTGCGTGCCAGTTGCGAGGCACCTTGCTTGAGCTTGCGGCCTGCCTGGTTGAGCTTCTTTTCGATCCTGGCCTTGTCGCGGGGACTCAGGTGCTCGGTCCATACCAGCCAGCCGACGTAGCCCAGGCCGGCCAGCACCAGCAGCAGAAACAGCTTCTTGATCATCTCCAGGCCTCCAGGGACGAATCGTTACAGCTTTGCCAGAAATTGTAACAGGTTTCGGGAATCATCCGCCTGGCCGGTTTCCCGGCGCACGATGATGAGCAAGGGACCACGCTGCAAGATTCCTCCCTCGTGATGATTACGCAGCAGTTCGTCCACGTGCCGGTAGTGATCATCGCTTGCCAGGCGGGCGGCCTGCTCGGCGTCACCGCAGTGGTACACGGAAATGCGAAAACGTGCTTTTTCCCGGGCAGCCAGGTACTCGGCCGCCTGGCACCCGTGTCGCGAAGGATGGGGTTTTTCCTTGCTAATCACCCAGCCGGCATCATTCAGGGCCCAGAAGACCTCGGTGGCAGCCCTTAAGTGGCTCGGAGGACGGGCGTCGGTCCGGTCGCGGTTGCAGGTTAACGACAACCCGCCGAGTGACAGACAGGCCAGTAACGGCAGCAGGTGACGCATCATTTGACCAGGCTCGCAAATGGTTTGTCCAGGTTGGCCTCCTGGTCCGGGACCGGACCTTCCTGGAAGGCGTATTCTCCCTGCTCGGCGGCCAGCAACAACTGCAGGGCCAGTTCACCGGAGTCGGCACCGGTCTGGGCGTGGGTGAGTTCTCCCTCGTTCATCACCAGTTCTCCTGCCAGTTCCCCGGCCCGGATAGTGATACGTCCGGTCTTGTGGTTGGCGTGCAGGAAGCACAGCACGTCCACCAGTTCGGTGGCGCGAAAGGGCCCGGAGAACGTTGGGGGAGCGTCTGTGCCGGTGGGAGCAACGCTCTGACCCTCTTCCAGTTGGCCTGCCGGTTCCCCGGTTTCCGCTTGCAGGGAGTTGTTGATGGTCAGTTCTTTTTCTTGGCGACTGTCTTCATCAATGGCCTTCACGTGCAGGATGCCGGAGGAATCGATCTCGAAGGCTACCTTGATACGGGCCTGGAAGCGTTCTCCGGCGTTCAGGTCGGCCAGGACCACCTCGCCCAGGCGTACGTTTTCCGAGGCCACCGGGTTGTCTCCCTGGAGAATGGCCATGCGAGCCGTGGTCTGGGCGTCTCGGTGGGTTGTGAAAGTATGTTCCTGTCGAGCTGGTATCTTGGTGTTGCGGGGGATGAGCGGGTAGAGGCGGTTGCCCACGATGTTGATACCCAGGGTCAAGGGGGTGACATCCAGCAGAAGGGCTCCCTGGCCGTGGCGCAGCATGGCTCCTTCGCGGGCCGCTCCCTCGGCCACGGCGGTGTCGGGATTGATCCCAACCGCTGCCTTCATCCCGAAAAACTCTTCCACCAGGTGGCGCAATAATGGCATACGCGTTTGTCCGCCCACCAGCACCACGTCGTGGAGTTGGTTGGTGGTCAACTCGGCCTGCTCCAGGGTGCGCTGGCAAATCTTCAGGGAGCGTTCCAGCAAGGGCCGGGCCATCTGTTCCAGGTGGTCCACGGTCAGCTCGGCGCTGAGTGCCTGGTCTCCCACCAGCCGGGGCAGGTACACGGCGCAGTGGGATGAATGACTGAGTTCGATCTTGGCCTTCTGGGCGGCGTCACGCAGGCGGTACCAGGAGAGGGGAAAATTGCGGATCTTGACATCGGTTTGTGCTTCAAACTGGCGGGCCAACTCGTCGCAGATGAGTCCGTCGATATCATCTCCTCCCAGGAAGGTGTCACCGTTGGTGGCCAGTACCTCGTAGACCGAACCCTGGATACGAATGATGGAAATATCGAAAGTTCCGCCGCCGAAGTCATAGACCGCCAACAGGCGTTCCTCTTGACCGGTGGGTTCAAGGCTGAGAGCGGCGGCAGTGGGTTCATTGAGCAGACGCAAGACCTTCAAGCCGGCCTGCCGGACGGCATTCTGGGTGGACTCGCGCTGGGCGTGGTTGAAGTAGGCGGGCACGGTGACCACCGCCTCCTCGGGAACCATACCCAGGGTGCTTTCACAGCGCTCACGCAGATCGCCGAGGATTGCTGCAGAAACCTCCTCGGGACTCATGGTGCGTTCGCCCAGTTCGATCACCACCCCTCCCTCGGGACCCTGATTAATGGTGTACGGGTAGAGTTCGCGGGCCTTCTGTACAACCTGTTCCTCCCAGCGCCGGCCGATGAGGCGCTTGGCGGCATGTACGGTACGGGCGGGCTGGATCGCACCCAGGGCGGCTGCCTGGCGACCTGTCCAAATCTGGCCTGAATCGGCAATGGTCAATACCGAGGGGAATAACACCTGTCCCTGGTTGTCGGCCAGTAGTTTCATGCGACCATCCTGCACGGTGGCCACCACGGTATTCGTGGTTCCCAGGTCAATTCCCAGTATGGGCTTGCTAGTCATGCCAACCTCAGCTGGTCAGAGTTTCATAGGCAGCGGTCAGGCGTCGGAAGAGTTCGTCAAGCTGCTTCTGCTCTGCTGCCGGTACCTTGCCCCAGTAACGATCGGGGTGAAAGCGATCTACCAGTGCAAAATAGGCCCGGCGGATATCGAGCACACTGGCCTGCTCGTCGACGCCCAGCAGGCGATGGGGTGATTCCTGCCCCAGTTCGAGAAGCTGCCGAGCCTGTTGCACGACCTCGTCCACTGGCCCGCGTGGTTTTTGGTGGGAGCTGATGAAATCGGACAGTAAACCTTTCAGTTCCTCGGGAGGCAGGCGGAACTGCACCCCGACTCCGTAACGAGGCTGACCACTGACGGGATCCGCCGAGGGTGCCTGGGAAGCATGGGCTACCCGGCCCAGCAAGGTCAACCGGCCACCGTGCACGGGGTGAATCAAGGTCACCGCCACTTCCTGGCCGGCCTGGTGTGGCTGCCGGGTATAGGTGAATATTCCTCCAAAGGAGATATTGTGTGTGAACTCCTTGATCAAGGAAGTGAGGTTGTCGAAGCTGATGGGTATGGACTGTTCGAAGCGTTGCCCGTCACGACGTTCGGGTGGTTGACCACTGGCATCGAGCCGGGCCGGACGCGGACGGGTAGGTTCCTCTGTCACTGCGGGATTGCTAACAGCCTCTTCCGTTGGCGCGGGGTCATCGCTCTGCTCCCGCGCCGGAGGTGGTGGTTTCGCCGGCAAGGTGGACGGTGGGCTAAGGGTAGGCAACTTGCGCCAGGCGGTGACCGGCCTTTCCTGCTCTGGAGGTGGTACCAGGCCGGAAGGCGGCGCCCACTCGTGAACCTGAGGATCCGAGGCGGGGGGTTCCCAGTCATCGGCTACGGAATCCAGCCGCAGCCCCCGCGGGGCCTCTACCTGGACGGCTGAAGGTTCGGACGAGGCTGGTTGTGCGTTGCCCAGGCAGGCCAGCGCTTCGAGTTGACTCAGTTCCAGTGGATTGAACGTCAGGGCTATGCCTTCATGGCCGGCCTGCAGGATCTCGACCGGAACCTCGAACTGGCCCTGGGCATGCTCCAGCACCAGCACCGCGCGTCCCTGCAGATGCGGGGCCGAACATTCCAGCCAGGCACCGCGGGGTGACAGGTCACGCAACTGGCCCTGGTATTCCTTGCCTCCACTGAGCAACCTGCCCGTAGTCATGGTCTGGTATTGAACAGGTTTGCCCGCAAGCTGTCAACCTGGGGGATCATCAGCAGTTATGTGATTGTTGTCGCCGCCGCCGGGGCTAGGTGTGGGCGTCGTCACGTTCGTCCGGGGGTTGATCGCTGTCACCCGAATCGTCGTCGCTTACCTGGTCGGCCAGCAAGGTCAGGGCTATTTCCACGGCCTTGCGGGCCTTCTCCTTGACTTTTTCATCATCCTTGATCTTCTGGTAGGCTTTTACCACTCGCTGTTCACCGCGTTCCAGCTTCTCTTCCAACTCACTGGTTTTCTGCTCCAGCCGTTCGATATCGGTGCGGGCAGCTTCCAGGTCACTTTCCAGTTGGGGAACCGCCTCCGCCTGGCTCCTGGTTTGCTCGTGTTCCTGGCGTTCCTGTTCCAGTTCCTGGCTGGTTTGCTCGACCTGGTTCTTGAGTTCGTCCATCTCCTGCTGCAGCTTGTCGATCTCGTTCTTGTAACGGGTGCGCAGGCCGTACACCTCGTCGTTGTGACGCTGCTTGGTGTCCTCCAGGGTCTGTTCGAGCTGCTGCAGCCGCTGTCGCTCCTCGTCCAGTTTCTGTTCGAAATCCTGCTTCAGGTTTTCCATTTCCTCGCGGGCTACCTGGGCATCATGCTCGAGCTTGGCCGTCTCATTGGTATAACGCTCTTCCCACTCGGCCATCTTGGCCTCGTGGCGTTCCTGCAGGTCGTTTTTCTGCCGCAGCATGTCGTCAAAGCGATTGGAGACCTCCTTTATCTCGCGGTCGCGTTTGGCGATGGACTCCTGCAGACGCTGGATCTCCTCGTCACGCTCGGCGATTTTCTCCTGGACATCAAGGATCTCCTGGTCCTTGCGGTTGAGCTCTTCCTTGAGATCGAGGATTTCCCGGTCCTTGGCGTTGATGGTGTTTTTTAGTGCCAGGACATCCTTGCCCTTGGCGGTATCGGGGCGGCTCGAGGAAAGCTCGGCGATGCGTTTCTCGTAGTCCCGGTGCGTCTCTTCCAACTTCTGTTCCAGCTTGCCGACCTTCTCGCGCAAGTGGAGACACTCGGACTCGGCGTTTTCCAGCTTTGTCAGCAATACCGGATCGGCAGCGGGACGGGACTCGGGCTGTGGTTCCTCATCTCGTACGGCTGCTCCCGGCTCGCCTGCCGTTTCCTGGGGGGAGGGTACTTCGCTGGTCTCGCCGGGCTCCTCCACCGGTTGCAGTGCTTCTTCGATGTCGATATCGGCTTCCCCCGCGTCATCTTCCAGGCCTTCGCTGATCTCGATACCAGGAGGTTCGGTGAGGTCATCTGCTTGAGGTTGGCCCAGGTCCGGGGCTTCTTCAAGGTTGGCCACCAGAGCATCCACGTCCTCGTCGGCCTCGGAATCTTCGATTTCGATGTCCGGCAGATCGTTGTCGGCCGGAGGGGCCTGGGGAAGTTTTTCCAGGTCCAGTTCCTCTTCGTGCTTGGACAGGTCTTCGAGATCTTCCAGTTTGGCGTCATCCTGGGGCTGGATGAACTCGCCGGGTTCCTCGCCCAGGACAACATCGTCCCCGGGCATTTCCAGGCCGTCGAAAACGTCGTCGATGTTTTCCAGGTCGGAATCATCGGAGTCAAGCAAGGGGCTGGACATTACCTGGGTCGCCCCCTCCTCGGCACCGTCCAGTTCCAGGGGTTCATCCTCGATGTCGGGCAGGTCTTCGATGACCAACTCGTCGTCATCGTCGAGATTGATGATCTCCTGTTCGGCGGGAACCTCTAGTTGCTCGAGTTGTACCAGAGCGGAGACCTTCTCCATGATCTGTTCGGCGGAAAAGGGTTTGATGATGTAATCCTCAGCCCGGTTCTTGAGCTTGCGATGCTGCTCGAAGGTCTCCTCGGTGGCTTCGGAGGACATGATAATCAGGGGAGTCTTGTTTGCCTTCTTGTCCTTCTTGATCTTGGTGCATATGGAATAACCACTCATCTTGGGTAGTTCCACGCACAGCAAGATGAGATCGTACTGGCCGCTCTTGGCTGCCTCCAGCCCCTGCTTGCCGTCGGCAATCACGGTGATCTCGGTGTCGTAAGCCGAGAACATATCGCGGATAGAATCGGCGTAGGCCTCGTCGCTTTCAATTACGAGAATGTTTTTACTTGCCATTTCCCTAAACCTGCCTTGTGATGGTCAAATATAGCTTGTCGGAGGCAGTGTAGGATATACCAAGGCTTGCTGTCAACTTCCTAACGAGGACAAACTCGACGGAGAAGATGGTCACCAGGAGTGATTTTCAAGCGTAGAAATCAGTACTCCCGGGAGGCCGAAGCCAGCAATTTCATCATCCGGCCGGGGGTGGCGTCACCAACGAAGGAATAGACCAGGCCCCGTGAACGCCACATGAGTACCGTGTAGCCCCGCTGTTCGGTCAGGCATACCCGGAGGGAGTGAATCCGTTGACACACCGAGCCGGGCAGTTGCTGGCCGCCATCGGCGAAGACAAACAGGCTATAGCGCTCCGGACCGCTGGCATAGCGAACCAATGCTGCCTGGCGCTTGGCCAGCCGGCTTAGCCGGGCTCCCACCAGCGACAGCTTGCCGGATCCGAAGCTGGGCAAGGCCACGTGGAAATCCACCTTGCGGCGGAACCAGTTCTCCACCGCGGCAGGATCATTGGCGGCCAGTTCCACCCGCGGTTGCCGGGAATGTTGTTGCACGGCCTCGTCGATCACCGGCGAGAAGGCCGAGGTAACGGTCCAGGTAAAGGTTACCACCAGCGCCAAGGCAGCGGCGGCCGGCAGTGATCCCCACAACAGGCGCCGGGGCAGGAAAGGGCGCTTTTCCGAGACCAGCAGTTGCCGAACCTGCTCGCGCAGGTGTTCCGGGGCTGAGTG
This sequence comes from Deltaproteobacteria bacterium, assembly GCA_003647095.1. GTDB lineage: Bacteria > Myxococcota > B64-G9 > B64-G9 > B64-G9 > B64-G9. The sequence goes on along the minus strand of QMME01000131.1, from coordinate 22 downwards.
GCGGGGCACCCGGGCCTTGACG
>QMME01000130.1 GCA_003647095.1 Deltaproteobacteria bacterium | reverse complement strand
CGTGTCCTCGGGGCGCCCCTGTACCCGGCCGATCAGGCGTTGTACCCGACCCACCACCTCCTGGCGCGGGAGATGCGACCGTGGTGCCGGAGGCTGGAACACCAGCACCAGGATCACCGCCAGCGGCACCAGGCCAATCACCACCAGACCCAGATCGGCACGCCAGGAGTTGTCGCGGGAGCGACCGCCCGCATGTTTACCGTTGACTGTCACTTCTGGTGATCTTATAGCCCCAGGCCCATCACTAGCAAGTTGGCAAACTTGTTTGTTTACAGGAAGACAAACAGGTGTTATGCAAGTTGGTCATCGGCAATTCCAGGGAGGAGCAGGATGTCACCGATCACGGCTGCTGATCTGAAGTTTACTGCACCCGAAAAGGACTTCTTCAGGTTCCTGCTGGTTGATGACGAGAACGTCGCCCGCAATGTTCTCAGCGGCATGCTGCAGGCCGCCGGCTACCAACAGATCGACGAGGCCGGTTCCGCCGAGCAGGCCTTCGAGTTGCTGCGCCAGCAGGAGTATCACCTGGCCTTCGTCGACAAGAACTTGCCTGGTGCCGACGGATTCGCGGTTCTCCGGGAAGGCCGGAAACTGTGGCCAGATTGCGAGTTCATCATGATCACCGCCTACGGCTCCACCGAGGCCGCCTCCCAGGCCATGGACCTGGGCGCATCCAGTTTCCTGCAGAAGCCATTCCCCGAACTGCAGGGTGTGATGATACGCGTGGAGGAAGCACTGGGGCGGGTGGTCACCCGCCTGGAAAACCGCTACCTGATACGGCTGCTCCACGACCTGGTGGATGAAATCGAGGAATCCCGTACCAAGCTCAAGCAGCTGGTGGCCGACAAGGGCTCCCCGGAAGAGGCACCACCTGCATCCGCTTCCGACCAGGTCGCCCAGGCCACCAGGCGCCTGAAAGAACTGGCCCGTGCCCTGCAGGAGCTGTTTCGCAGCTCCCAGGTGGTCACCCAGGATCTCATTCACCTGGTTGGGCGGGAGATCGAAGCAGCCGTGAACATGCTGGAGAAAGGCGACAGCTGAAACCGGTACTGCCTCGCTCTGGAAGGAATCCCCGTGGGACATCTGGCCACCAAGGCAGGCTACCGCAGGCTTCGCGAACGGCTGGACCGGATGCCGGTCGGGGCCCCGGGCCGGACGACCATTTACGAGATTCTCCAGATCCTCTACTCCCCGGCCGAGGCCGAGCTGGCAGCCCAGGTGCCCATGCGGCCCACCAGCGCCGAAGCCCTGGCCCGTCGACTGGGCCGGCCGCTGGAGCAGTTGCGCCAGCAACTGGAGGCCCTGGCCGACAAGGGCCTGGTGCTCGATCTGTTCCTGGGCGGCAAGATGCGCTACGCCCTGGCTCCTACCATCGTGGGCCTGTTCGAGTTTTCCATGATGCGGGTGCGCGAGGACATCGATCAGAAGAAACTGGCCGGACTGTTGCACCGCTACCTGCTCGAGGAACGTGACTTCGTCGATTCCTTCAATCGTTCCGCCGAAACATCGCTGTTTCGCACCCTGGTGCACGAGCAGAGCCTGCCCGCGGACTTTGCCGAGGTGCTCGACTGGGAACGGGCCAGTCACCTGGTGGAACACGCCGGGCGGTGGGCGGTGAGCCTGTGCCACTGCCGCCATGTGGCACATCACCGGGGTCACGACTGTGACCGGTTCCGCCTGGAGTCCTGCCTGAGTCTGGGGGCCGGCGCCGACTACGTGGCCCGGCACGGGCTGGGCCGGGCCATCGAGAAGGAACAGGCCCTGGCACTGATCACGGAAACTCGCGAGGCCGGCCTGGTGCACATCGCCGACAACGTCAAGCATCGGCCTACCTTCCTGTGCAGCTGTTGCGGCTGTTGCTGCGAGATACTGCAAGGTTTCAAGCGCTTCCGCTGGCTGGGCGACACCTTCACCTCGAACTACCTGGCCCGCCCTGACCCCGCCGCCTGCACCGGTTGCCGCCAGTGCCTCCAGGCCTGCCCGGTGGAGGCCATAACCATGGAAGAGAGTCCTCACGTCATCGACGGCAAGCGCTACCGCTTGCGGGCCCGTGTGGACGAATCGATCTGCCTGGGTTGTGGGGTCTGTGCGCTGCAGTGCCAGTACGGCAGCATGCACATGCAGGCCAGACCGCAACGGCGCATTCCCCCCGAGTCGACATTCGTGCGGGTCATGTCCATGGCCATCGAGCAGGGCAAGCTGCATCACCTGCTGGCCGAGACCCTGCCTGGCTGGAGTGGCCAGCTGGCCTCGGCCCTGGTGGGTGCGATCATGCGCTTGCCTCCCGCCCGGCAACTGCTTGCTCGCCGGGAGCTCAAGTCTCGCTTCATCGACTATGCCCTGCGCAACGCCCGCAAGAGAAAGATGCAGGAAGTCGATCTCTAGTCCATGTATTTTTCCGTGGCCAACGTTGACGTTGCACCCTGGGTACCGCCGTTGGTTGCCTTCGGCATATCATTGTTGACCTCGACTGCCGGTATCTCCGGGGCTTTTCTGCTGTTACCCTTCCAGATGTCGGTGCTGGGCTTCACTTCGCCGGCCGTCAGTGCCACCAACCAGCTCTACAACGTGGTGGCCATTCCCGGCGGCGTCTGGCGCTTTGCACGTGAAGGACGGCTGGTGTGGCCCCTGGTAGGTGTAACCTTGGCAGGTATCACACCAGGGGTGATCCTCGGAGTCGTGCTGCGGGTACGCTTTCTTCCCGACCCCCATCGTTTCAAGCTGCTGGTGGCCCTGGTACTCGGTTATCTGGGCTGGCGCCTGCTGGCGGGATTGCTCGGTGGCCGAGGGGGCGAAGCCGAACAACGGGTTTGCCAGGCGGGATCCATGTCGCTCAGTTGGCGCCGGCTTACCATCGAGTACGGCGAGCGGCGCCTGCAAGTCGCCGTGCCGGGACTGGTGCTGTTCTGCCTGCTGGTGGGAGTGGTCTCGGGAGCCTACGGCATAGGTGGTGGCTCCTTGATCGCACCTTTCCTGGTCACGGTACTGGCCTTACCCGTTCACCTGGTGGCCGGAGCGGCCCTGGCCAGTACCATGATCTCCTCGCTGGTCGGAGTGGTCGGCTACCAGTTGCTGGCGCCGTTGTTTCCCGCGCTGGCGGTGGCACCGGACTGGGCACTGGGAGGTCTTTTCGGGCTGGGAGGGTTGGCCGGCATCTACTGCGGGGCTCGATTGCAGAGGTTCATCCCGGCTCGGCTGATCAAGTGGCTTCTAGCGCTTATCGTGGCAACAACAGCAGCACGTTACCTTTACTCCTCGCTGTCGTTCTTGCTGACCTGATGCCGCTTCAGTGCCAGAAGCCCACTCCCAGGCCGACATCTATGTAGCCCGGAGCGAAATCTCCGGTCAGCCCCAGCTTGAAGGTGAATGGGTGCAACCAGCCGAACAGGTCCCAGGAAAACAGGCGCACCTCTATTCCCGCGGTGCCATGCGGCCTCCAGGAAGAGCCGGTCGCCCGCGGAGGCTCCAGGTAGAAGCCGGCCCGGGCCCGCAGCCAGTGAGCCAGTGGTTCGCACTCCAGGCCCGCTCTGACACTCACGACTACATCCTGTCCCGAGGTTCGTTGCTGCTGTTCCAGGAAGGCATCCAGCCCTATCCCGTCCGCCACCGGCCCGGTGATCACCAGCTCCAACTGGGCCAGCCAGTGCGAGCGTGACAGGGCTTCGTAGCCCCGGCGCCGAGCCCAGTAGATACGTTCCTCCTCGTCATCGATGGCCTTTTCCATCTGCCGGTCTTCCTGTTCGCGGATCCTGTATTCCTGCTGCCGCCACTTCTGGTCTTCAATAGAATCGAAGAGTTCCTCACATCCAGGCAAACCTCCGTCCCCGTGTTTGTCCCCGTGTTTGTCCCCGTGTTTGTTCCCCTGTTTGACCTTCTGCTTGGCCTGTCTTTCGCGTAGGAACTGGGCCCGGGCACGTTCACAGCGACGTCGCTCCACCAGCTGTTCGATCTCTTCCTCGCGATCGCGCGGTTCTGACCAGCGCAGGTTGAGCGGCCTGTCGCCGAACTGCCAGGCCAGGCCCAGTTGCACATCCCAGGGCATGATCACCCGCTCGGGCAGGACGAAGCCGCGCACGTACTTCACGCCGCCAATCTCGGTGACCCCTTCGCTGGAGTCGATGGTAGAGTTCACCGGCAGCCGCCCGGCCACTCCCACCCGAAACGGTAATTCCACCGGGGCTATTACCACCCCCACTTCCGGGCCGACTCCGTTGAAGTGCACCAACTCGCTATTGTTCGTATCGGGCAATTTCATGCTCAGATCGGCAGCGCGTAAAGACGCCCCCACCACCAGCTGGCCGTCGAAAAAGGCCCAGCCGACCCCGCTGTGTCCCTCCAGCAACTGTATGGAGACCTTTTCACTGGTGGCGGAAACGGTGAATATCTTGGCGCGAAAGTCACCGCCGAAGCCGAATCGACCAAACTGCAGGCGCAGGCCGACATCGGTGAACAGGAAGCCGTCGGCGGCCACCCCGTGGCCGTTGTTGAAAAAGTCCCCCTGCCCGAATACCCCCGGTCCAAAGAGACTGAAGGCCAGATCCCATTCCCACCAGTCTTGCTCGAAAGGATAGCGATTGGCATAGCAGGCCGGGTTCCAGTGGGCCCCGTCGATGCCGGAGGCCAGGGCGGTGTAGCTGCCTCCCATGCCCACGATCCTGCTGGAGCCGAGCACCGGTCCGTCGACGGCATCGATGGCGAAGTCGTTGCCGGTCAGCTGCTGGGCCCACGATGCGGGCAACGGTAAGTGTACGAGGCAACAGGCGATCAGGCCGACCAGGCGAACAGGCATGGCGACATGTTTTCCGATGAACGCTGGCCGGTCAAGCGGTTTCACTACTTATCCTATCTAACCGGATCATATGGTTATCGGCAACCGGCCCTGTCTACGCCACCATGGTTTCCCCACCTCCGTCCCTGTGTTTGCCACCTCCGTCCCTGTGTTTGCTTGCCATTTTCCCCCGGGCGGTGTTATGCAAGTTGCCGACGAGAAGGCGGTGAACGAATTGAAAGTCAACCTGGAGAATTTGCCCGAGTTACCCCCCGACAGCCATTCCTTTTTCCTCGTGGCCGAGCGCTGGCTGACCCTGCCCGGGGGAGTTCGCGTGTCCGTCAGGGAGGCAGGCGATGGATCGCCGGTGTTGTTGCTGGCAGGAGTCAACTACGGAGCCTATTCTTTTCGCTACCTGTTCGGCGCCCGGGAGCGCTTTCGGCTGGTGCTGGTAGATCCCTTCGGGCCGGAGGGCTTGCGGCTCGATGCCGCCACCGGCATGGACACCCTGCAGGATTTCTGTGCTGCCCTGGAACCGGCCCTGGACATCGGCGGAGCGCTTTGGGTGGCCCATGGAGAATTCGCCCTGGCGGCGCTCGTCGCCGGCCAGCGCCACCAGGTGAACATGCGGGCGCTGGTGGCCATCTCTCCTCCGTCCCCCCCGACGCGCTGGCAGCGCCTGCAGGAAAAGCTCTCCGGGCAGTCCGGGCGACTGGAACGCCTGGCCCGCCGCCTGGTCAACGATCCCTTCCGGGCCGCCGCCGAACTGGTCGAATACGCCGACGTGGCCGTCATCAGCCGCCAGGAACTACGCTGGCTGGCCAGGCGGCTGTCGACCCTGCCGGCGGCCCGGGTCATGGCCGGGCAACTGCTGGCCCTGGCTCACCCCGATTTCACGCGGCCTCTCGAACAGCTGCTCGAGCAGACCGGCGGCAACACCGGCTCCTTCCCTGCTCCTCTGAGCATCCTGGCCGGTGCCGCCGGCAACCCCGCGGTACAGGAATTCGCCCGCACCCTCAACCGCGCCTTCACCGGCTCGGAACTGTTGCTGGTGGAAAACTGCGGCGATGCCGTGCAGGCGGAGCAGCCCGGCCGAGTGCTGGAAGTTCTCGACTCCCTGACCGGAAGCTGACCGGCGAAATTCAGGTAAGCATGTCCCCCACCGCCAGGGTCCGCCCCTGCAGGAAGGCGCGGGCATCCAGGCGCTTGCGCCCTTCCAGTTGCACCTCGACCAGCTGCAACACCCCCTCGCCGGTGGCCACCAGGATCTCGTCCCCGCGGGCGGCCACGACCTGCCCGGGCCGGGCCTCGGCGACGGACTCGCCGGCCCGGAGCCGGGTTCGTTGGATTTTTAGCACCTTGTTGCGCAGCTTGCTCCAGGCCCCCGGCCAGGGTTGCACGGCACGAACACGATTGTGCAATTCCCGGGCCGGACGCCGCCAGTCCAGGCGACCGTCAGCCTTCTTCAGGGAGGGAGCCCAGGTGACCAGGCTCTCGTCCTGGCTGCGACCGGAAACCCGGCCTTGCTCGAACATGTGCAGGACATCGGCTGCCAGCCGCCCTCCCAGGTCGGCCAGGCGCTGGCCCAGTTCCACGGCGTTCTCATCCTCGTGAATGGCCACCCGCCGCTGCAGGATGATGTCACCATCGTCCAGGCGTGGCGTCACCCTGATGATACTCACCCCCGTCTTGTCATCGCCGCTCAGCAGGGCCCACTGCACCGGGGCCGCCCCCCGCCAACGCGGCAACAGGGAGGGATGGATGTTGATGAACCCCAGCCGGGGAATGCGCAACAGGCTGGCGGGCAGGATCTGCCCGAAGGCGTAGACCAGGCCCAGGTCCGGCCGCAGGTCCTGCAAGCACCCCAGAAACCCCGACTCGGAGCAGCGCTCGGGCTGGTGTACGGGAACAGCCAGGGCCTGGGCCCAGGCCTTGGTGGCCGGGGGGCTCAGGCGCCGGCCCCGCCCGCGGGGGCGATCCGGCTGGCAGACGACCGCCGCCGGCTGGTAACCGGCCTGCACCAACCGGTCCAGGGCACGCAGGCAGAATGCCGGCGTTCCGAAAAAGACGTAGTTCAGGGGCATGGCGAATCAGCCGGCCTGGGCCTGTCGCTTGCGCAGGCGCCTGTCGATGAGAGAGCGTTTCAGGCGTGACAGGTAATCGATGAACAGGCGCCCGTCCAGGTGATCGATCTCGTGCTGCAGGGCAACGGCCAGCAGTCCCTCGGCCTCGACGGTAAAGGGTTTCCCCCGGCGATCCAGGGCCTCGACCACCACCCGGCCCGGGCGGGTCACCATCTCCGCCTCATCCGGCAGCGACAGGCAACCCTCTTCGAAATCGATGGTTTCCTCGGAAAACTCCACCACCCGGGGATTGACCAGCTCTATGAGCTGCGATTCCTCGTCACGAGGGGCCACGTCCACCACCACCGCCCGGCGGGAGACGCCGATCTGCGGCGCCGCCAGTCCCACTCCCTGGTGGGCGTACATGCTCTCGCCCAGGTCGTCGAGCAGTTGTTGCACCGAATCGTCCACCCTGGCCACCGGTTCGCACACCTGGCGCAATATTTCGTCGGGATAGATACGCAGGGGTTGGACCGCCACTTCCGCATCCTTTCCGGCCACACCGAGCCTGTTTGCAAGATAACAACCAGTAAGAGTTTTGACAAGGCAAGTGGACTCAACCAGAGTCTCTCACCCGGGACTTGCGGATTTCCCATATCGGCCAGCAAGATCAAGGAGATGCAAGAAAATGGCCGCAGTCGTAGTGCAACTACGTCGAGGACCATTTTCGCAGCAGCGACGCGGAGATTGCGGCCGAGGTGGGAAATCCGGGACTCAGTCGGTCTCGTCGCTCCCCCCCAACGACTGCCGGTAGCCCTCGCGCAGCAGGTCGTCGCTGAGCACGTCGCGGGCTTCGCTCAGGGCGGCTCGTACCAGTTGCAACCGTTCGCGCAGGTCGGCCAGGCGGGGATGGGAGTAGTTGGCGGGGTGAAACTCGGTGGCCAGTTTCCGGTAGGCACTGGCGATCTCGTAGGGGGTGGCTGCCGGGCTCACCCCCAGCAGATCGAAGTAGGACACCTGGTTTACCTGGGCAGCCTTGGCTTCCAGGCGTCGGCGGGCAATGGCCAGGCGCTGGCCCAGTTCCTCCTCCCGGGGTTCGGCGCCGCCGCGCAGGCCCCGCACCACCACCGCCAGCAGTCCCAGCACCACCCCGGCATAGAGTACCCGATAGACGGTGAGTTCGTCTTGCCCGGAAAGAAACACGATTTCCTCGATGGGGCGGTTGCCGTTTACCAGTCGCAGTACCTGTCGCTCCTGGGGAAGCCAGCCAACCGCTCCCACATCGGCCACCGCTGGATGGCGATCCTCCACCGGTACCGGTGCCAGCAGGCTGGCCGGACTGCCGATGCGGCGAATCATGCGTGGCAAAGAGAAACGACGGCGCACACCTTCCAGCACCAGCCAGGAAACCGGTCGGGCCAGGCGTACCTTTTCCCTGTCTTCCGCCAGCCTCGGCGCATAGCGGATCCGACCCTCCTCCCACTCGAAAAGTCCCAGCAAGCATTCCAGGAAGTGCCGTCGCACCACTCCGAATAGTTCTTCCGGGCGCAGGAAGCCGCGTTCCACCAGGTGGGCCGCCAGGGCCCGGGAACTGGCCAGGCCCTTGAGACGAGCCTCGGCATATGCCGCCCGGTCGATGAGGCCCTCGCGAAAGAGCATCTCCTCAAGACGGTCGGCACCCTGGTTGGAGTGTACCGCTACGCAATCCCCGTCCTCGAAAAATACTTCCTTGGTATCGGAACCACTGCTGAAAACGACCTGCCCGGTAACCCGCTGGCAGTGCAGGCGCCAGAAGATCGCCGGTACTCCCTCGGCCTCCAGCGACGCCTGATCGGGCTCCGGAGGCCGCAGCCGTGGAGGAGCAGGCTCCTGGAAAACCTCTTCCTCTTCCTCTCCCGGAGAAACCGCGGCCTCGGTCTCTCCTTTTCCCGTGTCGGATCCCGGAACCATTCGCAGAGATGTTTTCACATCGTCGGCAACCACCGCCGCCCCGGGACGAATGTCTTCGGTCTCCGCCCGGAACATCTCCTCGTCCTCGTCACCTCGCCGGACATTCGCCAACCTGGAAGCCTTTCCCGGTTCGGTTCTTACAGAGGTCGCCTCCCGATCTTCCGACTCGTCCGGACGGGGAGGCAGATCGGGAACAGTGGGCGTTTCATCCTCGTCACCGGCGGGAGGAACATCCCGGTCCACGGCCTTCTCCCGGGCCAGGGATGCCTCTTCCTCGAGTAGCCTGATGAGGTTGTCACCGCCGGCCCGGGTGCCGGCCAGATGCTCATGTTCGCCATTGCCGTCGTCGAAGTCCTCCTGCCAGAGTGCATCCGCTTCGAGAACGTCGTCATCATCAGAAATGAAGCCCTCGTCCTTACCGTATTCCCTGGCATCTGCCGCTTCCCGGTCGTCCTCGCCCGGCTGCTGGAGCCGCCTCTCGCTGGCCTTCACGGCCTTGCGGCGCTCGCTCTCGATTGCCCGGGCAGCCAGTTCCTTGCGCAAGCGCCTGTCGTGCTCGCGCCAGGCCATGGTCTCGGCACGCAGGCGATTGTGCCGGAGTTTTTGCGCTTCCCGCCGGGCCCTCTCCTCGGCCTCCCGCCTCGCCTTTTCCTCGGCCTCCCGCCTCGCCTTCTCCTCGGCCTCCCGCCTCGCCTTTTCCTCGGCCTCGCGCCGCGCCCTCTCCTCGGCCTCCCGCCTCGCCTTCTCCTCGGCCTCCCGCCTCGCCTTCTCCTCGGCCTCGCGCCGGGCCTTCTCCTCGGCCTCGCGCCGCGCCTTCTCCTCGGCCTCCCGCCTCGCCTTCTCCTCGGCCTCGCGCCGGGCCTTCTCCTCGGCCTCGCGCCGCGCCTTCTCCTCGGCCT
>QMME01000129.1 GCA_003647095.1 Deltaproteobacteria bacterium | reverse complement strand
GCGGTCATAACCATCAGCGAGGTCGGGCTGACCACGGCGGCATGGATATGGGTCGAAGGGATGAGGGGTCTTGCCGAAGGACTGGCCTGCGGGGGAGACTTTCCCGAGTCAACCTGTACCCCCACGAAACACACTCCCAGTGCCGCCATGATTCTCCTGTACTTGCCGGCAGTCATTCAGGCGGTCTCTGCTGTGACAGGCGGTGTGAACTATCACTCCTGCAAAAAGGTGCTGATGCAGCCAGGCAATAAGAGTTCCGACCGTCCTGACTACCTGCCCGCTTCCCAGAGGCCTTCTTCCACCAGCTCGCCACTACCACCGCCTACTGACATCGTGACCCTCAGGTGGTGACTTGTTTACCGTGCAGCGGCGAGGTATGCTGGCGGCGACCTGAGGACAAGGAGGTTTCCATGTCGAGGATGCAGACAGCCATTCCCGAATACGCCGTGGCCCTGGCTCCGGCCGGCGAGCGAAGCGCCTTCATTCGTCGCACCTACCTGCACCTGGCCGGAGCCATCCTGGCCTTCGTGGCCATCGAGTACCTGTTGCTGGTGCCGTTCAGGGAAATGACGCTGCCGCTCGTCACCCACATGCTCTCCAGCCGCTTCGGCTGGCTGCTGGTGCTGGGGTTGTTCATGCTGGTGGGTTACATCGCCGATCGCTGGGCCCGTTCAGCCCGGTCCCGGCGCCTGCAGTATGCCGGCCTGGGCCTGTATGTCGTGGCCGAGGCGGTGATCTTCCTGCCCCTGCTGTACGTGGCAGCCTACTATACTTCTCCCGAAGTCATTCCCACCGCCGCCGTGCTCACTTTGTGCTTGTTCGCCGGGCTGACGGGAACGGTGTTCATCACCAAGAAGGATTTCTCCTTCATGCGCGGGGTGCTGGTCATCGGCGGTTTCGTGGCCCTGGGGCTCATCGTCTGTGCCTTGCTGTTCGGCTTCGAACTGGGTACCTGGTTTTCCCTGGCCATGATCGGGTTGGCCGGTGGCTACATCCTCTATTACACCTCGGCGGTGATGAAGCATTACCGCACCGACCAGCACGTGGCCGCAGCCTTGGCGTTGTTCGCCGCCGTGGCACTCATGTTCTGGTACGTGCTGCGGTTGCTGATGGCGCTCAGGCGTTGAAAACCGAAAAAGAGGAGTCAGGGGTTGCAGGCGCAACCTGCTAGGGGACGCGGCAGCCGAAGGACAACGCGTGCTCAACCAACTGCCGGCCGGTGCCGGGTGGCAGCTTGCCGGCCAAATGTACCAGGCTGTCTTCGATAAGTTTCAGTTCGGCCTGGCGGGTGACCGGCCGGAGCAGGTTGCCGATGTCTCCCTCGACCTTCGCATTCATGTCTGCTGCCAGCGCTGGCTTCCGGCAGGAGTCGGTGTAGGTTCTCAGGGAGAGCGATTTTACCCGGGGGCTGCGGTCGGTGCGGAAGAACACCTGCAGGTTGTCGAGATCATAGACGATGCGCCAGCGGTTCTGGCTGGTGATGGCGGTGCTGTTCAGGATGGCAAACGCCCGGGCCACCGGATGTGCGCCGTCGCGATGCCCGCACCGTTTTGGCGGCCTTGACCATCGAGAGACTCAACCAGGACATCTTCACCTGCGTGGAACTGTTGCACCGGGAGAACCAAACGCACCTGAGCTTGGCCGGGGTGGAGGAGATCGTGGTGCCCGACGAGTATGCCGGCAAGATCCTGGCCACGGCTTCCCGTAATCGCGGTGTCGTTGCTGTCCTGGACGAGTTGCTCACCTCCGACCTGGGCAACAACATCTACAAGGCTCCGGCCCCTGTAGAATGGTTCGGAAAAGATGTGGGCTGGGTCATGCAGCGGATCAAGGGGGAGCATGACGCCTTGTTCATTTCCCTGGAGCGATCCGGGTCGAAAGGGGACAAACCGCGGGTGCTGGTCAATCCCCCCCTGCAGGAGAAGGTCGAAAAGGGCGATTACCTCATCTTCCTGGCACGTTCCCTGCCCGGAAGCCTGAACTGAAACCGGAAGATCCGGGGACGCAGAGGGAGGGTGGGGGTCGAAGTGACGGTCGAATGCGGACTACCTGCGCCCCGACATCACCGGCGCCGTCCAGCGTTCCAGGGCCCGGTTGAGATCGGCCAGCTGCTCCGTTTGAGCAGAGCGGAACTCCCCGGCAGGACCGTCCCAGAGGATCTCCCCCGGACCGAGCAGGATGACCCGTTCGGCCAGGCGCAATGCCTCGAGCGGATCATGGGTGACCAGCAGCAGGGTGAAGCCGTAGCGCCGTTGCAGTTCGTCAACCAGCTCGCACAGTCCCTGCCGCAGCACCAGGTCCAGGGAGGTGAAGGGCTCGTCGAGCAGCAGCCGCCGGGGCCGGGAAGCCAGCGCCCGGATCAACGCCAGACGCTGCTGCTCGCCCCCGGAAAGCGAGGCCGGACGTCGCTTCTGCAGACCATCCAGGCCGACCACCGTCACCAGTTCCTGGAGCCAGCCGGCCGGTGTTTGCGGGCCGGCGGCAAAGCGCAGGTGCTCGCTGATGGTCAGGTGCGGCCACAGGCCCAGGTCCTGAAACACCATGGCCAGGCCGCGCCGGTGGGGGGCCACGGGCACACGGGCTCCATCCGTGACCAGTTGATCGTCTATCCATACCCGCCCGGAAGCCGCCACTTGCAGTCCGGCAATGGTTCTCAGCAGCGTGGTCTTACCGGTTCCCGAGACGCCCAGGATGGCGGTGCGGCTGGCGGCGGCAAAGGACAGATCCAGCGAACCGAGCAACTTGCGGCCACCGGCGGCGATCTCCAGCTTCTCCAGGCGAATGCTCATTTCCTGCCCTCCATGATACCCCGCAGGTGGGCCAGCAGCCACAACAACGTCGCCGTCGTTCCCACCTGCAGCAGGGCCGCCGCCGCAGTGAGTCCCGCCGGTGAATTGGCCTCCAGGGTAAGCGTGCGAATGGTGAGCGTCTGTCCTCCGGGAGGATAGAGCACTATCAGGGTATCGACGTCCCGCAACCCCAGCAACAGCCCCAGCAGGCCGGCTGTCAGCAGTACCCGGCGGGAAAGCGGCAGGTAGATGGTGCGCAGCCGCTGCCAGGGACCACGTCCCGGCAACCGGGCGGCGTCTATCCAGGCCCGGGGAAACCTGTCGAAGCCCAGCTTGGCAGCCCGCAAGGGCAGGTAGAGGTAGTGTCCTACCAGCCCCAGCACGGCCACCGTGGTTCCCCCGTAGAGCCAGCTGGTGGCTGGCCGGTTCCACTGGATGACCAGTCCCAGCGCCAGCACCACTCCGGGCAACACCAGCCCCAGCAGCAGGGGAAGGGTTGCCAGGGTAGCGGGAGCCCGGCTGTGCGACCAGTAGAAGCCCAGCGGGGCGGCCACGACGAGCATCACCAGGGCGGCAGTGGTTGCATAGGTGAGACTATTGGCCAGTGCGGGCAACGAGGCGGCCAGCGCCCCCAGGCCTCCGCCCGGACCGGCAATGCCGTTTGTCGCCAGCGTTGCCAGCGACAGCACGGTGGCCAGGGCCAGCAGCACCGCCAGAAGCCGGCCGGCCCACAGCAGTCCGCTAGGCAGCAGAGCCGGTGCGATCCGACGGACGCGGAGACCGAGGCTGCCCCGCGCTCGCCGGTCGATATGCTGGCAGGCTGCCGCTACCAGGGCGGCGATGAACAGCAGGGGCAGGCATCGCAGCGTTGCCTGAGCGGGAGCGTAGCTGAGATCGGCCAACCGGGAAAACACGGTTACCGCCCAGCTGGGGGTTCGCAGCAGCTGGGGCACGGCCACCTCTCCCAGGGTCAGCACGAACACCACCAGGGCCGCCAGGGCCGCCGCGGGCAGCAAGGCGGGCAGAACGATGCGCAGCAACACCGGCGCCGGCGCGCGAGAAAGTGCGGCCGCTTCCAGGGCGGCGCCGTCGAGACGCGCGGCAAAGGCGGCCACCAGCAGGGTCACCAGCGGACTGAGGCAGATGGTCATCACCAGCGTCAATCCCCCGGGGCCGTAGAAGAAGCCGGCGCCGGCTCCCGGTGCCAGCCGGCCCAGCAGCTGGGCGAACCCCAGTGCCACGGTGTAGGGCGGCAGGCTGAGCGGCAACAGGTGCAGCCCCAGCAACAGCCGGGCCCATCTACGCTTGTGCCCGGCGACCCACCATAGCGCCAGGGGTACTCCCAGCAGCAACGACAACAGCGAAGTGGCCCCTGCCACCAGCAAGCTGCGCAGTAGCAGCTCCAGCGAGCCGCTGGACAGCAGCCACTTGGGTACAGCCTGCGGCTCCCGCGTGGCCAATGATCCCAGCAACAGAAACCCCACCGGCAGCAGCACCAGCAGCAGACCGAATCCTGACAGCAGGAAGGACAGGCGCAGCTGGTGGAATGCGCGTTTCAATGGTCGACTTGGCCGGCGGCCGGCTGGCCGGCCGGCTGGCCCTCGGCCCAGTCACGCAACAGCGGGTGGATACGTTCCAGTGCCTCGGCCAGGCGGCCGTAATCCACCTTCATGGTCTTGAAGTGATCGGGGGTTCTCATCCCGGCGGGAACCGGTACCCCGGGGCGCAGGGGAATCTGCCGGCAGGGCGCGAAGGCGAGCAGCCTTTCGCTGTCGGCCGAGACCAGGAAGTCGATGAGCCGGCGGCCCGCTTCGGGGTGAGGGGCTCCCTTTATCATGACCACCGTGGTCGGCAACAGCAGGGTGCCCAGACCTTCCTGGTCGGGGTAGATCACCTTCACCGGCGACCCGTTGGCCAGTGCCACGGCGGCGTCGTCGGTGTCCACCAGTCCGAAGATGACTTCGCCGTTTTCCACCAGGCGCTTGACTTCCCCGTTGGACGAGGCCAGGCGTACCTGGTTGCGGCGCAGCTCGTCGAGAAAGCGGCGGGCCTTTTGCTCGCCCCAGGCGGTAAAGAGCGCGGCCAGGTGCACGGTGGTGGTACCGAAGGCCGGGTTGGCAATGGCCGCACGACCACGAAAACGCGGGTCGGTGTAGTCCAGAATGCCGCTCGGGGCCCGCAGATCGCCCAGGGCCCTGGTGTTCACCAACAGCACCCGGGCGCGCGCGGAAAAACCGATCCAGCTGCCGTCCGGGGCCTTGAAGGACGCAGGAATGCCGGCGGCGGCCGGAGAACGGTAGGCCTGTACCAGCCCGCGCCTTACCAGCACCAGGGAACGGATGGGATCGTTCGACCAGAACACGTCCGCTCGCGGGGATGCGGCCTCGGCGATGATGCGGTTGAGAATACCGGTGGACTTGGTCTCCTCGGTATCGAAGACGGGATTGACCCTGGTGCCGGTACGCTTGGCGAATTCCTGCAATACCGGTTCCGAGAACACTTGGTCTACCGAGGTGTAGACCACCACGGCCGCTTGTTGCTGGTGGCAACCCGCTGCCAATGCCAGCGTGGTAACCGCCAGCAGAACAGCTGGTGCCTTCATGCCCCGGGTGCCCCCGCCTGCAATTGATCGAACAGGGTCTTGCCGTCGGCCTTGACCCACAGGCCGATCATTCCGGCCTTGGTGAAGGTGTCGTCGTCTACCGAAAGCAGTTTGCGCCCGTCCAGGAAGCAGTCGATGTGCTTGCCGCGCATCACCGCCCTTACCGTGTGCCACTTGCTGGTATCGAGCTTCACCCGCGCCGAGGCCAGTTGCCGGCGGCGACCGTCCTTCACGTAGTAGACCCGGAAGTTGTTCTCGAGCGGATTCCAGCGGGTGATGTAGTAGTTATTGGCGTCTGCCGCCCGCCACACCACTCCACCGCCCTGGTCTTCCTTGCCGGCGATGGCCTTGACCTGTACCGTAACATCGACATCGGTGAAACTGCTGCCCTTGACCAGAGCCAGGTTGAAGGTGTGTCCGTAGTTGATGCTCTTGGTGGTACCGAAAACCTGCTGGCCGCCAGGAGCATCCTTGGCCTTGAGCACTTCCCAGGTGGCCAGGTGGCCGGTTCCGGCGGTCTCGGTAACGTCGATACCCGCGGGAACGGTGCCGGGTTTCGCCTTTTCGAAGTCCAGTTCGATGCGCTGGTTGCCTCCGGCAGCCACGGCGACCAGCGACAGCACCAGGGTTGTTACCAGCACAAACGGCGACGGACGGTACATGGGTACACCTCCCTATGAAAGGATTTCCTATTACTCAGCGCAATATAGCCCCATTCCCGGGTAAAGCAAACCCCGCAGACGATGTCCCGCCTCCCGTCTCCAGGCGATTTGCGTCCTCCCGCGGGATCGTGGTATCGGGGCTGCGGAGGTGCCTGCCGTGAACCCGGAACTGTACGGAGAAGGAATCCGCAAGGGTCTCGAGGCCTGGACCCTGCAGAACCTGCTGGATGCCGGCATGTTGTTCATCTTCATCGCCCTGGGCCTGATGGCCTGCCGGGCATACCTGGAGGGATTCCGCGGGAAATTGGTGCTCAGGTTGAGTGTGGAGTTGTGGGATCTGATCATGGATCTGCTCACGGATCTGCTGTTGCTGTTCGTGGTGCTGATCGGCATGTTTACCTGTAACCCCGACATCATGGCCGATATCAAGATCGCCCTGCCCTGGATCCCGCTGGCGCAACTGCTGGCAGGAGTGGCGTTGCTGCTCCGGGCCTTCGCCGGTGGCAAGCGAGTCGGTGCAGCAAGCTGGTGGTTGGCGCTGGGCCTGGTTGCCCTGGCCGGCGCCCTGTCGTGGTTCGGCTTTACCTTCGTCATGGAGGGGGCCAGCGACGAGTATTCGGTATTCGCCACCTCGCAGTTCTGGCAGGCCGTACACGCCATGCGCTCGGACGTCAACCGGGAACTGGCGCTGACCACTTTTGCCTGGGCCGCCCCGGCATTTGCCGCGCTGTTTCTCGTAAGCATGGGAATCGGGCTGCGGGGCACCGTGCGCCGGCTCTCTGCCGAGCACCAGGACCCGCACCGGCGACAGGGCGATGGACAGGCAGCAGGTTGATAACGCCGGTGGCGGGAACGCTGCTCCGGGCACCGTGCCCGGGCCGCCGAGACTGTACATCGATGCCTGCCAGTGCATCGGTTGCGCCGTCTGTGCCGATGTCTGTTCCTACCAGGCCATGCGTATGGAGGTGTTGCAACCGCTGCCGGAATGGGACGAGTCGGCCTGTGTACGTTGTGGCGAATGCCAGGAGCAGTGTCCCACCGCCGCTATCATCCTCTCTCTAGACTGCGCTTGATGATTCTCGAGACGGGTGTGGACCAGAGGCGGCTCACCGGCAGTCCTGGGGGCAATTGCAGCGGGATTCTTCCCGGTCACAGACGCCGTTCCCGCAAGGTACGCAGACGGTACGCAGCAGTCGCTGGGCCATGCTCTGGAAGCAGCGGCCGTCTTCGGTGACGGTGAACTCCTCGGGGCCAGGACCTTCTTGAAGCCCCTGGCGGTACAAGAATCGGGAAGCTGCAGAAAGTCACACTTTCCTTGGCCTCAGTGACCTCCTTGTTCTCCTTTATCCTCTCGTGCCTGCCGCCGGAACTCTGGCAGGCCCACGGAAGCAGGCTCATGAGCACTAGTGGCCACAGGGAACGCCTGCTGCATGTTCTCCACCAGGGAATGAACCAGTGGCCGGAAACGAGCATGAACCCTCCTTGTTGTCGGGGAAGATCCCTCTGTTCATGGTTTATGTCGTCCGCCGGGCGGAATGGCAACTTCTCCGCGAGACAACCGCTGAAATGGGTACTGCTTGTCGCTGACGGCTGTAACGTCTATCCTGATGGTCAAGTGGGAGGCACGACATGAGATGTCGCTCGATTTTCCCCGAGCCGCCGGCGGGGCCGCGGTCTATCGCCTGCAGCCGGGTAGTGACTCGGCGCGTAACGTCGTCGAAGCCTTCGACTGGGACGGCTGGGACGGCCTTCTTCCCTGGGATGTCACCGGCGCGGTCTTGCGAAAATCTGACAGCGGTATCGGAAATCCATTATCGGGGAGAAGCCGGGCTTACGTAAATTGATAGTGAAATCAACGAGCAACGAGCAGCCCGGGCACGGCACGAAAATTGCGTTGCCTGGGGGGGAGAACTCGACTGAACATCGCTTTGGTCTGGACAGGAGGATGCCGAGCATGAAGTTGACCTCGTTGGTGTTTCTTTTACCGATGGCGGTAGTGGCAGGTTGTGTCTCCTATTCCACGGGCGGCGAGGATTGTTCCACGCTGGCAGATTGCAATCCCGGCAAGGAATGCGGATTGCTCACGGAGTGCGTCGACGGCAAGTGCGACGGCTCCCATGCCATCGAGTTGCCCTGCCAGCACGGCTGCCAGGACGATGCCGACTGTCCCCAGCAGATGCACTGTCGCCTCTCTGGGGAGAACGGTACCTGCGTTGCCGACGGTAGCTGTGCCGACGTCAGTGAATGCCAGGGACTTGCCCACGATGACTGCCTGGGCGAGTTCGCCTGTAAAGATGGTGTCTGTCGTTTCGAGTGCCAGGAAATCACCTCCTGCACGAAAGATGACGACTGCACCCTGGTTTGGAAGGAGTGCTGCGGAGCCAGCGGGCTCGACGACTACACCAGCATCCGTGCCGACGCCGTGGGGCAGTGGCAGGGCCGCGAGGAATGCCAGCGGGTGGACTGCGCCCCCTGCTACTATTGCCCCTTCGGCCGGCCGAAGGTGTGCTGGGGTGGAAATTGCCTGGAGAGCTTCTGCGACGAGGGTTCTCACCAGTGCTCACTGCGTCGTCGCGACCCGCTGGACTGTGATGCCGACAGCGATTGCACGAAGGTCAAGGTAGATTGCTGCGGTTGCGAAAACGGCGGGCCGGAAGGAGCGCTGAACAAGAGTTTCGCCGACGCCTTCGCCGCCGATCTCGAGGCCACTTGCGCCGTGATGGACATAGCCTGTGAGCAGGCCTACAACTGTACCGACCGGCAACCGGTGTGTCAGCAGGGGCAGTGCACCCTCCCCGGGGAGTCCCCCTGCCAGTGCCCCGAGCTGTGGGACCCGGTGTGCGTGGCCCTGCCCAACGACGCCCTGCGTACCTACCCAAACGAGTGCGAGGCACGCTGCGAGGAGTTCGCTTCCTGGATCTACCACGGTGCCTGCGAATGCATGATGGACTGCGCTTGTGGTCCCTGCGAGTGCAGCGTCTGCGCTTCGAACGGACAGACCTACTACTGCGGTCGAATGGAGGCCGAGTGCAACGGGCAGGCGGTGCTCTACCAGGGGAGTTGCCAGCCTGCCTGTGATGACTGCCTGTTGCTGGGACGCCCGCCCATTCCCGCCTGCGACGAAAACTTCTGTGACCAGGAAGATATCTGTTTCGCCCAGTGCCATGGGCTCGACTGGTGGCACACCGGCTCCTGCCTGCCCGGCGAGGGCAGTATGTGTGCCGGAATCGCCGCAATCAAGTGTTCCTCCGGCGACCTGTTCTGCCTGATCACTGACAACTACCCCGACGCCGCCGGCACCTGCATCAAGCTGGGCAGTTGCCGGGAAGACTCTCACTGTGAACACCAACCGCTCGATGCCTGTCCTGGCGGGTCCCAGCGTGTCTGCCAGGACCACTCCTGCACCTGCAACTAGTCGCTGGGCATGGACGGCCGGCGGTCACGGGACTTCGGCCCCCATAACCTGGCCGTCGACGTTCATGCTGCCCAGTCCCGAGCGCATCACCCGGCGGTTCCATCAGGTTTCCAGCACGTATCCAACCTGGCGCACGGTCTTGAGATGGCGGGGGTGAGCCGGGTCACGTTCCAGCTTGTGGCGCAGGCCGAGAATGTAGTTGTCCACGGTGCGGCTGGTACCGTC
>QMME01000128.1 GCA_003647095.1 Deltaproteobacteria bacterium | reverse complement strand
TCGCCGAAGGTCATGGCGAAGGCGAAGATGCGGTCCTTGTTGTAGATGAGGATCTTGCGGAAATCGCCGGGCTCGAGACCGCCGAAGCTCATGGCCGCGCGGGTGGCAAACCCCATGGAGAATACCGCCGAGGCGGTGTTGGGCCCGAAGGGCACCAGGCGGGTGGGCCAGCCGATCTGCACGCCCGCCTCCTGCAACTGCTTGGCCATGTGCCGGCCCTGGGTGTCGGCGTGCATGAACACGTAGAGGTTCTTTTCCTGCAGCTCGGTGGCAATCTTCACCGCCGTCTCGACGTTGTCGGGAGCCCCCAGGATGGCAGCGAAGCCGGGTGCGGTGCCATCGACGAACTCGACACCACGCTTTCTCAAGATGACGTCGTCGGCCGCTCCCAGCCAGATTTTCTCCTCGGTGGGATCCTCGCCCGGCTGGTAGAAATCGGGATCGAGCAGGTAATGATCGATGGCCTCCTCGATCTCCTCGGCAAACAGGGTGGCCATGCCGGCGTCCAGGGCCGGGGCCAGGTAGGGCAGGTGGTGCTTGGCCCGTACCGGCGGCGGCAACAGGGCGCGGCACCGCTCCAGCACCGGTTTCATGTCACCCAGGGTCTTCACGGGAATTCCCAGGATGCCGTAGATGACGGGCAGGTAGTAGCCGGTGTTGGGAAATTCCACTTCCTTGTCGGGCCCGAACTTCTCCAGGGCCTCCTGGTATTTCTTCTCCGTGCGTTCAATGATCTTGTAGGCGCCTCGAATGCCCGCCGATGCGATAATCTTTGACATGTTACCAATCCCTCCAGTCGCTTGGCCAGTGACGGACTGCCTCAGCCCGCATCCAGTTCCCGGCGCATGGCCATGTCGTAGAGCACCCGCTCCTTGGCCTTGTCGATACCCAGGGCGGCCCGCTTGTTGTCGATCTGCTCGATCATCTTGCGGGCCATCTCCGACGGTTCCTGGGCGAAGTCCCACTTGCCGCCCACGATCTGCTCGTACTTGTTGAAGAGCAGGTCGGTGAAGCCGGGTGCTCCCGCGGTGGGCCAGGTGGTGCCGAAGACGGTGTAGACTCCCGAGGCCACGAAGTAGTGGCCGATGGAGATGGCCTTCTCGCTCATCCACTCGGGAGCGGCGCCGGCCGCGGGCAAATCGGAAATGTCGTCGCCCAGGCCGCCTTCCTTGACAACCGCGGTGGCCGCCATGAGGATGCGCGAGTTGTCCACGCAGGAGCCCATGTGCAGCACCGGCGGAATACCCACGGCCTCGCACACCTCGGCCAGGCCCTTGCCGGCCTCCTTGGCCGCCTCGGGCAACATCAGGCCGGCCTTGGCGGCGGCCAGCGCCGAGCAACCCGTCTGCAGCACGATGACGTCGTTGGCGATGAGTTCCTTGACCAGGGCGATGTGGGCCGAGTCGTGTACCGTCTTGGGATTGTTGCAGCCCACCACCCCGGCGATGCCGCGGATGCGGCCATTGATGATGTTGTCGTTGAGCGGCTTGTAGGCGGCCCGGAACACACCGCCCAACAGGTAGTTGATGGTCTCGTGGGAGAAGCCGGCCACCAGGGTGTTGGTGGTCTGAGGAATGTGGGTGGTGCCCCGGTTGGGGTAGTTTTCGATGGCCATCTCCACGATCTTGCGGGCGATCTCCTCGGCGTGATCCTCGTCGAACTGGATGTGCTCGGCGCCCGACATCTTGGCCCGGTAGTTGGTGGTGATGAACTTGGTGTGGTACTGCTTGGCGATGCGCGGCAGGGCGTCCATGATGCACTGCACGTCGACGGCCATGAGATCGACCGCCCCGGTGGCCAGCGCCAGCTCCTGCTGCAGGAAGTTGCCCACGTTGGGCACGCCGTGGCGCATGAGGATCTCGTTGGCCGAACAGCAGATGCCGCCCAGGTTGATGCCCTTGGCGCCCTTCTTCTTGGCCTTCTCGATCATCTCCGGCGCCTGCGACACCACCATCACCATTTCCGACAGCGTCGGCTCGTGGCCGTGGATGACGATGTTGACCTCGTCTTCCTTGAGCACGCCCAGGTTGCACTCACCGATGATGGGCTGGGGGGTGCCGAACATCACGTCCTGCAGCTCGGTGGCCACCATGGAGCCGCCCCAGCCGTCGGCCAGCGCGCAACGGCTGCCCTGCTGCATGAGGTTGACCGGATCCTGGTCCACCCCCATGTGGGTGCGGTGCATGATCTCGACCACCTCGCGATCCACTCCGCGCGGTTCCATGGAATGCTGCTTCCAGATCTCCTGGCGCTTCAGCGGCGCGCGCTTGATAAAGGGGATGGGCCCGTGCTGTTCGCCGAAGATGGACAGGGCTTTTTCGCCCACCTCGATGGCGATGTCCTGCATGGCCCGATCGCCTATCTCCACGCCGAAGTCGAGCGCCAGCTGCAGCAGCTTTTGCTCGTCCTTGATCTCGTAGCCCTTGGCCTCGCCCTTGGCCGCCGCCAGGAAGGTCTCGGCGACGCCCCGGCCGTGGTCGGAGTGGGCCGCCGCTCCGCCGGCGATCATGCGCACGAAGTTGCGTGCGGCCACGGTGTCGACATCGACACCGCAAACGCCGTACTTGTACTTTTCCTTGTCGGGCATGACCCGGCAGGGGCCCATGGAGCAGATGCGGCAACACTGGCCCTTCATGCCGAAGCCGCACTGGGGCTGCTGCTTGGCCAGGCGGTCCCAGGAAAAACCGACCGGGCTCTCCTCGCAAGTTGCGAAGACCTCCTCGCAAGCAGGATCGACGCTGCGGGCTTTTTCTTCCTTCTTCTTGATTTCCGCCATTTGCTTCTCCTTTCCGCCTTCCCCTCGGTCCGCAGTGGTCACCGATCAGTCGGCCATGAGCTCGCCGACCAGCTTGCGGGTCAGTTCCAGAGAACGCGGATGGCACAGCACCAGGATGTCGGCGCCGGCCGCCAGCAGGGTGGTGGCCGTGGTGGTCTCCATGAGCACGCCGCGCTCGGTCATCTTGCCCATCTTCATCTCGCCGTCGGGCAGCTTGCTTTCCTTGGTCTTCCACACCTCGCTGCCCACGTTGCAGTACAGGGGGAACTGCAGGCGCTCGTCCTGCTGGGTGAGCGCCGCCATGCGCGCCCGTTCCATCACCGAGTAGGTGTACTCCAGGCCGTAGCCCAGGCCACCCACGGTGGGATCAATGAGGATGTTGTCGTCGGTTACGCCCAGGTTGCCCAGCAGCACGTTGAGCTGCTTGGCCAGGTTGATGTCGATGGGGCTGGAGGCGATGGCCACGTGCTTGTAAGCCAGGCAGGCGGCGCCCAGCTGCTTGTGGTTCTCCTCCTGCACCGGTCCCAGGCACAGGCGGCGGCCATCCAGGGCCTCGGCCACGGCCTTGAGCACCTCGGTGTCCTTCTCGACGTTGGCCGTGCCCCAGACGCTGATGGGCACGTCGACCGCCTCGGCCACCTTCTTGACCACCTCGACGGCGTGATCGGACCCGAGGTTCTTGTCGTTGGGATCGGTGCCGGTGAGGGTGACCTGCACCAGGTCGGCGCCCAACTCGACACACTTGCGGGCCCATGCAGCCGGGTCACCCATGACGTCGCCGTACACTTCCTTCAGGGCCGGAGCATAGCCGTCGGGTTCGATGTCGATGATGTTCAGCCCGATGCGCGGAGGCGCCGGCATCTCGCCCTCGAAGGTGTAAAAAGGAAAGGCCGTCTCCCCTCCCACCGTGAAGGACTTGTCGCCTTCTCCGACCTTGATTGAGCGAACGGCACCGGAGTACGTTCTCTTGGCAAGTTCGACCGTCATGACAACTCCTCTCCGCCCATCGGGGCTGGCAAGGTAGATTCAACAACGTGGCAACACGTGATCTCCACAAACACGCTCGTCCCTCGCGGGACGACTCCTGCTGCGGGTGACACCGACAGACACGCTCATGCCGGCGTCTTGCGCCTTTCGGAACCGTACCAGTCGTTGGAGAACCAGTAGCGCTCCCCGGACTGCAGGTACCTGAGCATCTGCTGGCGATCGCCCAGCTTGCTGCGCCAGCGAATCGGCTCCTCGGGAAGACCTTCCTCGTAGGTTTCCCCGAGAATCTCCACCTCGCTGCCATCCCAGCGTTCTTTCTTGATCTTTTTCTCGCCCATGGAAGCTCCTCTCCTCCGGTTCGAGATTCACACACCCCCCTTTGCCACAATGCGTTGCTCTCCTATACCCAGGGCGAGGCCTTTGCAAGCATTTTTTCCCTGTAATAAAAAGCATCTATAGGAAATATACAATCTGATTATTATTGGGCAGGGAGGCGGCACCTCGCCAATCGGCCAAGCGACCGGAAAATCGGCCGGTTCAGCCCACGATCCGGGGCAATACCCCGGCCAGCGAGTCATACGTGGGGTTGCTTGCCGGAAGCTCGACTATGGGACGGCCCTCGGCGTCGGCGCGGGCCAGTTCCTCGTCGTAGGGAAGCGCCTGGATCAGTTCCAGGCCGCTGTTTTCGATCTCGGCCAGGACCTCGGGGGCCGGTTCGCCGGGCACCTTGTTCAACAACAGGAAGCGCCGGTCCACGTCGAGCTTGAGTTCATCGACCAGCTGGTTGATGCGGCCGGCGGCGCGGGCCGCCTTGACGGAGTGTTCGGCCACCACCACCAGCGAATCTATGCGCCTGGTGGTGCGCCGGCTCAGGTGCTCCATGCCCGCCTCGTTGTCCACCACCACGTAGGGGTAACTGCCGGTGGCCATGTCCAGGAAGTTGCGTAACACGTCATTGAGGGCACAGTAGCAACCCGGCCCCTCCTGGCGACCCATGACCAGCAGGTCGATGTCCTTGGTCTCCTGCACCGCCGCCTGCATTTGTCGCTCCAGCAAGGCATTCTTGGACATGCCCGCGGGGATGGTGGCCCGCTCGTCCATGAACTCCTCGCGCAGCAGGCCGATGTTGGTCTCCGCGGCGATACCCAAGGCATCGCCCAGGGTGTAGTTGGGATCGGCATCCACGGCGAATACCGGGGTCTTGCCCTGCGACACCAGGTACTTGATGGTCAGTGCCGCCAGAGTGCTCTTGCCCGTACCTCCCTTGCCGGCGGATGCTATCAGCTTGCTCATTCCCTCACCTTCCTTCCGTGCTCCCCCCTGCCCTGGAGAGCCTTCCTGGCAAGCGGAGCCGGTATACTGCTCCCAGGGATGTAATGCACACCACCGGCACTGTCAATCACCGGCCACTTGACAAGTGCTATGGCACCAGAAAAACGCCGAAAACATCGGGGACAGGCCCGGCGGTTGCGGGCCCGGCGGTTGCGGGGACAGGCCCGGCGGTTGCGGCGGCTGGACGCCGCCGATGTCCTGTTGACAACCAATCGGCCGCTGGCCTAGTTTCCGCGCCCAGGGAGTCATCATGAGAACCAGCACCTCCGTTTCCGGCGGTGTCCGTGCCGCCAGGCTGCTGCTGACGGCCGTGGCCCTGCTGGCGGGATGCGCAGCAGCCGGCACGTCCGCCCGGCGGGACGAACTCGGCACCACCAGCGACAGGCCAGCAGCCATCACCCTCGACGCCATCTTCGCCGAGAGTCAACCCTGGTCCCGGGCTCCCGGTACGTTTTTCTGGGCGGCCGACGGCAAGACCCTGTTCTTCTGCCAGCCCGGTCAGGAAGATTCCGCGGTCCAAGACCTGTGGCGTTTCGCAGGTGACCGCAGCGAGATTCTCGTCGAGGCCCACAAGCTGCTCGACGCTCCGGTCGAGCTCACCGAGGCCCAGCGCTCGGCCCGGGAACGCCGCCGGGTACGCCACCGGGGTATCACCGACGTCAGGATGGACCGGGTCGGGCTGGGACTGCTCATCCCCCTGGACGGGCGCATCTTCTATTACGACCGGCACTACGGCCGGACCCGGCAGCTTTTCGACCCGCCGGGAGGGGAGATCGATCCGCGACTCTCCCCCGATGGCAGCCGGGTGGCCTTCGTGCGCGCCGGCGACCTGTGGCTGCTCGACCTGTCCACGGGCCGGCAACAACGCCTCACCAACCGGCCGCGGGAGACGGTGAGCAACGGCCTGGCCGAGTTCGTGGCCCAGGAAGAGCTGGAGCGCTACCGGGGGTTCTGGTGGTCGCCGGACGGCGGTCGCATTGCCTACGCCCGGGTCGACGAGTCGCCGGTGCAGAAAGTACTGCGCCCCCGCTACGCAGCGGCCGGTGTCGAGGTCATCGAGCAGCGCTACCCGGCCGCCGGCACCGCCAACGCCCGGGTACGCCTGGGAGTGCTCGACCTCTCCTCCGCCCGGACCACCTGGCTGGACACCGGCAACCATGACGACTTCTACCTGGCCCGGGTGAAGTGGACCTCGCGGGGACTGGCCTACCAGCTGCTGAGTCGCGACCAGAAGACCCTGGAGCTTTACCTCTGGTCCCCGAAGGCAGGCAACAGCCGCCTGCTGCTCCGGGAGCAGGACGAGCACTACATTAACCTGCACCACGACTTTCGCGCTCTCGGCCGGCGGGGATTTCTTTGGTCCAGCGAGCGGGAGGGCTACCGGCGGCTGTGGCTTCACGACTGGGAGGGCAAGCCGCTGCGACCGTTGAGCCCGCCTGGAATGGTCGTTGCGCGGCTGGAGGCGGCGGGTAGGCGGTTCGTGCTGGCCACGGCCAGCACCGATCGGGGCCGGCAGCAGCAGCTTTTCCTGTTGCCGCTTGGCGGCGGGCCGGCACGCCAGCTGACCAACGGCGCCGGCTGGCACCAGGTGATTGCCTCCCCCACCGCCGGGGCTTTCGTCGACAGCTACTCCGATCTCCTGCGGCCACCGCGGGTGGAACTATTCACAGTTGCCACCAAACGGCAGGTTTGCCCGACACCAGTTCCCTGCGCTCGCCCACGGGCACTGCTCGCATCCTCCGCCCGGGCGGCACTGGGTACTCCTCCCCGGCCGGTGACCATACCGGCCACCGATGGCACGCAGCTGAACGGCATCCTCTTTGTACCACCCGGCTTCGACGAGCGGCGGCGCTACCCGGCGATCATCTCCACCTACGGCGGTCCGCACGGCCAGGTGGCCGCCCGGCGCTGGCGCCATGGCGACCTGTGGCAGCAGTACCTGGCCGGGCGGGGGTTCGTGGTGTTGGCCTGCGACGGGAGGGGTACCGGCCACCGGGGCAAGAGTTTCGAGACCGCGCTATGGCACAACTTCGGTGTCGTCGACGTGCAGGACGTCGAGGCGGCGGCCCACTACCTGGCCGGACTCGATTACATCGATGCCGGCCGG
This sequence comes from Deltaproteobacteria bacterium, assembly GCA_003647095.1. GTDB lineage: Bacteria > Myxococcota > B64-G9 > B64-G9 > B64-G9 > B64-G9. The sequence continues at coordinate 2,543 of QMME01000128.1, read as the reverse complement.
CTGGGCCTGTGGGGCTGGAGTTACGGAGGCTACCTCACGGTGATAACCCTGCTGCGTACCGGCAGTCTCTTCCGGGCCGGCCTGGCGGTGGCCCCGGTTACCGACTGGAGCCTCTACGACACCGCCTATACCGAGCGCTATCTGGGAAACCCCCGGGACCAGCGCGAGGTCTACCAGCGGGCCTGTCCCCTGCCCCTGGCCGACCGGCTGCAGGGTAGCCTGATGATCATCCACGGTATGTCAGACGATAACGTGCTGCTGCAACACACCCTGAAACTGGTAGATGCCCTGGTGGTGGCGGGGCAACACTTTCGCCTGCTACTGTACCCGGGCAAGCGCCACAGCATCAAGGGAAGGGTGCACCGGCGTCACCTGCTCGAGGAGATCGGAGACTTCTTCGGCGAACGACTGGCGGCACCGGGCGGAAAGATTCCGTAATGCCCCCGGCTGGAGAAATGCCATGCTGGAGATAGAGCTGAAATCACCTTGCCCGGACCTGCCCGGGCTGCACGCCCGGCTGCTTGAGCTGGGAGCCCGGCCCGCCGGCAATCGGCGACAGCGAGACCAGTACTTTAACCACCCGGCGCGGGACTTCGCCGCCAGCGACGAGGCGCTGCGCATCCGCCAGGTCGACGACCGCGCGGTGCTCACCTACAAGGGACCCAAGCTGGGCGGGCCAGCCAAGGTACGCGAGGAACTGGAGGTGGGGCTCACGGACGCTCGACAGGCGGGGCTCATCCTGGAACGTCTCGGCTTCCGGCCCGGGGGTCGGGTGGTGAAGGTCCGGCAGGTGCTCGAGTTCGAGGACATTACCGTCTGCCTGGACGACGTCGAGGGATTGGGCGGCTTCGTAGAGATGGAACTGGTGGGCGACGACCGTCAGCGGGCAGAGCGACGCCTGCTCGACCTGGCCGCCCGGCTGGGGCTGACCGAGTTCATCACCACTTCCTACCTCGAGCTGCTGCAACAAGCCGACAATCAAGGGAAATAACTGGGGACAGGCCCGGTTGCCAGTAGTTGCCATACCCAGTCACTTACCTGTTCCCAACGTGACTGTCCCCATGGAATTCGCTGCTATATCATGTCGTTACATCAGAAGAGCTCGTCGGCTCCCACGTCCGGGCGAGAATCGCGTGTCTGGCCGTCGATGTCGAGGTCACACCAGCCGGGTTCCAAACGAACGCCCCCGTCTACCGCCGGCTGCTGACCAGAAAGGTGCAGGTCGCCCGAACCCGGGTCCACGAACCAGTCCAGAGCCGCCCCTTCGATGTTGCCTCCCAACTCGGCCGTGCCGCCACGATCGCGCAGGTTGTGGGAGACCAGGTTGTTCCTGATCTCCACCAGGGTGTTGTCGAAACGCCATTCTAGGGAGGAAAAGGGTGCCTGGCTGGAAACGATGCTATTGTGCAGTACCCGGCTGCCCCGTGCCTGATCCAGGGTGATGCCGGAGTCGAAGCCATACTCGCTGGAGAGCAGGGCCACCGAGGTGACGGCGATGAAGTTGTTGCGGATGACGCCGTCGAAGTGCCCAATATAGCCCACCCCGGTATAGGGGTCGTCCGGGTAGCTGCGCTGGTTGCCATTGCCGTTCTCGCCCAGGCCGAAGCCGATGCCGCGGGCACAGTCGACGATGACATTGCCCTCGACCAGGGTGTCGCGGGAGCCGGTCCAGAAATGCACCCCATGCTCGCTTAAACCCTGCTCGCACCAGAAGCCGACGATGCGGTTGTTGCGCACCGTCCAGCCCCAGGCCTGGTGGGCATCTATACCGCCGGTGTAGCAGTTGTTGCGCACCCGGGCACGGCCCGCATCGCTCATCTCGATGCGACAGCACTCGATGAGGCCGCGGTCGGCATACGTTCCTGAACCCGATGGATTTATCTTGATACCCTGTTCGGCCGGATCGCTCACTCGCACCCGGTATATGCGTACTCCTTCTATGTCGGCGGCTCCACCGGTGATATGGATGGGATGATAGTAGGCCCTCCGCAGGGTGAGCTCGGCAATCGTCACCCGTGATGCCGAGATGCTCACCAGTTCGCCGGTAACCCAGCCGCCGTCCAGGATCACTGCTTCCGGATCGCCCGAGGCCGAGCGCAAGGTGACGTCGGGCACGGAGAAGGAGAGCCGGCTGGTCGCATCTCCCTGGTCCAGGGCGTAGCTGCCGTCTGCGAGTACGATGGTGGTTCCGGACTGTGCCGCTGCGACGATGTCCCGTAGCTCACCGGCCTGGGATGGATTCACCTCGACTACGGGACCCGCAGGCGGAGCCAGCGGCTGGCAGGCAGCAACAGATCCACCGCCGTCGCCACCTCCGTCCCGGTCAGCGCCGCCATCGTCACTTCCCCCGCCGTCATCGGTGGCAACGTAACCATCGTCGCCACCGCCGGCATCGAAATCTCCGGCCACATCGCCACCAACCGGGCGCCAGCCAACGGGGGAGGTATCGAAGCCATCAACCACCCATCCGCATGCGGCTATCCCATCGCCTTCATCAAACCCTGACCCCCACCAGGCCTACGCGAGGTCATACATGAGCCCCG
>QMME01000127.1 GCA_003647095.1 Deltaproteobacteria bacterium | reverse complement strand
TGCCCGACGGGCGGGTGCTGCTGGTGGGAGGGGCGCAGCAGGGCGGGCCGGCGGCGCCGGCAATCTTCGCCCCGCCGGAGATCTACGACCCGGTACGGCAACGGGCCTGCTCCCTTGCAGACGACACCTGTCCGGCGGCGGACATCGATCTCCTGCGTATCGGCCACAGTCTCAGCGGCGGGGACGGCAAGGTGCTGCTGTTCGGCGGCGTCGATGAAGGCGGCAACTACCTGGCCTCGGTCTGGCTGTACAGCGCCGCCGAGGGGGCTTTCCGCCAGGTGAGCAACTTCGACCCCGGGCAGGTCGAGCCGCGCCGGGATCATGCCGCCCTGTCGCTGGGTTCCGGAGACAACGGCCGCCGGCAGGTGCTGCTGGCCGGGGGTGTGACCGGCTCGGGGCAACAGGCCCGCTTCCCGGCCTCGGCCCTGCTGTTCGACTTCACCGCCGAGACCTTCACCCGCACGTCCATCGGCATGACGGCGGGCCGGGCCGATTTGTGCCTGCTGGGTCTGGACACCTCCCGGGTGCTGGCCATCGGCGGACGGGCGGAGGCGGGCCCGGTGAAGGCCGTGGAGATCTTCCAGGGGCAGGACTTCCAGCCCCTGGACGCGGGCGGGGAACCGGCCGTGCTGGCCCGCGCTCGCAGCGGGCCCCAGTGCGCCTTGCTGGACAACGGGGCGGTGCTGGTCAGCGGCGGGGCCGATACCTTCGGCGCCAGCCTGGCCACGGCGGAAGTAATAGAGACCTCGGGCTCCGTCTACCAGCCGGAGGTCGAGGATCCCGGCGGGGAACTGGCCCGCCGGGGGGCGTTGCTGCTGCGGGACGAGGGGGGAAGGGTCATCCTGGCCGGCGGCAGCCGCAGCGACGGCTTCGGCGAAGAGGCCCTCGACAGCGTCGTGGCCCTGAGCCTGGATGACGACGGCCAGAAGCTTCTGGTCGACACCCTGCCGCCGCTGCCCCACCGGCTGCAGGAGGCCGCCGTCTGCGAGCTGCCCGGCGGCGGCTACCTGCTCAGCGGCGGCTGGAACGACGACGGCCCGGGTGGGCGGGCCAGCGCCGAGGTGTGGTACTACCAGCCCTGAAGGTTGCGTGCTTCCCGACTAGAAGCTATAGGCGGCGCCGATGCCCAGCGACCAGTCGTCCACCGAGACGTACTGGCCGTAGTCCGGAGACTGGGGATCGGTATCGAGCTGCCAGATGCGCCAGTACTGGCCCACCAGGTAGAGGAAGGAAAACATCTGGTAGCGGGCCTCGACCAGGAACAGGCTCTTGTCGTCGAAGGTGAAGGCCTCGCCGGCCCCCTCGAAGTTGTGCTTGTAGTAGTAGGCGCCGAACTGGATCACCTCCAGGGCCGGCACGTCGAGGAAGATGCGCAGGTTGGAGTTGTAGGGTCCGTCGTAGTCGTCGTAGCTGGCTCCCAGGGTGAACCAGTTGTTGACCTGAAAGATCAGCTCCGCCCAGTAGCCGTTGAGGTTCTTGTCGCCCAGGCGTTCCAGCACCGCCCGCTTGGGGGCCTCGAGTTCCAGGCCCGCCTGGTGGTCCTTGTAGGGGTAGCTGAACTTCTGGATCTCGTAGTAGGGATCGAAGTAGGCGGGGATGTAGTCGGGATTGAGGTAGCGGTACTCGATGCGGGCGGTGAGATCCAGCGAGATCACCGGCAGGTGGAACACCCCGAGAATGCCGGCGTGGTAGCCGATGCCGGCGCCGATGATGCCGTTCAGATCCATGTAGGGAGTCAGCGTCAGCCAGGAGCTGTCCAGCACCCGGAACTCGATGTCGCCGCCCATGATGGTGGTGGCCTTCTCCTCGGTCACCTGGGGATAGCCGTCTTCCACCTGGCCCGCGGCCACGGCGTAGGGGGCGGTGACGTCGGAGACGGTGGTCAGCCCCACTGCCAGGTTGTTCAGGTAGGACTCGGTGTCGATAAACGACCAGGGCTTCAGGTAGGCCCTCCCGCCGAAGAGGCTGGGCTGGAACAGGTGGTTGATCACCGTCTCCACCCCGCCGTAATCGGTGTCGACGTCCAGCTGCAGGCCCACCTTGAAGTGATCGAGATCCAGGTTGTTGTAGTAGCGGTTGACGATGGTTCCGTGTCCCAGGGTGGCGCCCCACAGCTCGCCCACCACCAGGTGCAGCAGGTCGCCCTTGTGGCCGTAGCGGAAGTAGCGGATGATCTTCAGGTAGTCGCTCCACTCGTCCCAGTCTTCCCGGCGCAGCACCCCGCCGTACTCCTCGTTCTGGGGATCTTCGTCGGTGAGCCGCAGCCGCAGCGGCACCCGGATGCCGAAGCCCACCTGGCCCAGGTCGATGGAGAAGTCCAGGTTGACGGTCATGAACAGGTCGCCGTCGATCTGGCCGAAGTTCAGATCCCCGGCCAGCCGGCCCATCTCGCCCGTGGCCGCGGCGCCGGCGGCCTGCTTGACCTGGTCGGCGTCCTGGGCGCGGACCCCGCCGGCCAGCAGACACGACACCAGCAGCAGTACGGGCAGCGAGCGCTCGTTCATTTCTTGTCCTCCTTTTCTTCCACCCGGGCGGATACGTCCAGCACCAGGCGTCCTTCCAGGTGCACGGGACCACCGATGAGGGTGCGCCCGCCATCGGCCAGGCGCAGCGATATCTTCAGCGCCGGCTTGAGCGCCAGCTGCAGCCCCAGCATCCGCTTGCCCTTGACCTGGTCCACCCCGGTGAAGCGTACCGAGATGGACTTGTCGCCGGGCAGTTGCAGTTCCACCGCGGCACCCTCGTCGACCTCGGTGGAGATGCGATCCAGCAGCCGGAACTTGCTGGCCGGCAACTCCTCGAGTTCGCCGCGGATGTCGTCCAGGGCCGGGTCGATGGACTTGGCGCCGTCCTTGACGGCGTAGATCACCCGGATGGCGATGACGGCCCGGCGGGCGGCCCGGGCCTCGGCGGGAGACAGGGCGTTGCCCAGCACCAGCAGTGCCAGGGTGAAAAGGGTCAGGCGATTCATAGTTCGTCTCCTCCGGGGGCCTGCTGCCCGACACTGTCGAAGTCGTAGAGCCAGATCACCGTGGTGTTGTTGCGCGACACGGTGTAGATGAGCGAACGCTGGCCGGCGTACTCCAGGGAATCGATGATGGCCTCGTTGTTGTGGGCCCGGCCGGCCACCACCGGGGCGTCGTGCCGGCCGGGTGCCGGTGCTGCCGGTTGCCGCGCCAGCAGCCCCGGCAGCAGCAACGCCAGTACCAGCGCCACCGCGGCGGCGGCGGCCCAGGCCAGCGGGCGGGCGGCCAGCAGGTTGCCCAGGCGCAGCGCCAGCGCCCGCTGCCGGGGAAGCGGCCGCTCGGCCCGGGCGGCCTGCAGCACCCGTTCGTCGAAGCCGCCGAAGTCCACCGCGGCGGTTTCCTCTTCCACCGCCTCGCGCAGCAGCGAGCCGGTCAGCCCCAGGATCTCGAGCGACTGCCGGCACTGCGGGCACTGCTCCAGGTGGGCCTCCAGGCGGGCCCGCCGGGAAGGGGAGAGCTCGCCGTCCAGGTACAGGTCGAGTTCCCGCTGTGGGGGATGGGCTGTCATGACACCGGCTCCTCTTCACTCTCTCGCCCGGGCGGCACCGGCCTGGTTCCGGCCCGGGGAGGTGGTTTTCTTCCTCAGCAGGGTTTCCTGGTCGCCGCGTTCCCGCAGGTACTCGCGCAGGGCGGCCTGCAGGTTGCGCCGGGCGTGGTGCAGGCGCGACATCACCGTGCCCTTGTGGATCTTGAGCGTCCTGGCGATCTCGCTGTAGCTCAACCCTTCTATCTCCCGCAGCACCAGCACCGCCCGGTGGGCCTCGCTGAGGGTATCCAGCGCCTGCTGGATCTGCTCGGACAGCTCCTTGCGGCCGGCGGCCTGCAGGGGATTGGAGTCCAGGAAGGTGGGCGCCACCAGGGCTTCCTGGTCGTCGGGCTCGCGGCGGCGGATGGCGTCATCGAACTCCAGGTTGTCGCGCCGGGCCCGGCGGCGGATGTGGTCGATGGACAGGTTCACCGTCACCCGGTACAACCAGGTGTAGAAGCTCGACGAGCCCTGGAAGGTGCCCAGGTAGCGGTAGACCTTGATGAACACCTCCTGGGAGATGTCCAGGGCCTCCTCCCGGTCGCGCACCATGCCGTAGGCCACGGCGTAGACCCGGCGCCGGTATTTTTCCATGAGCATGCGAAAGGCCCTTTCATCTCCGCGTTTTGCCTGGCGAATCAGGCGCCGCTCGTCCACTTCCGGAGCCGACGTGCTCCGGAGCGGATCGACGGGTTGAAAAGCCTTGTTATTCATACTCATATATCAGCCTCGTCACGACGGGGACATGCTAGCAGCCCGGGCGGGCGGGATGCAAGGGCGGCATCACCAGCGAAACGGGAACGAATGGTCCCCGAGTTTCCCCTGCAACCGCGGGGTGCACTCAGAATTGCGCGCCGGCACCGCAGGCAAGGACCACGGCTGACGGGAAAAAGCCCTGCACCGGGACGGTGATGCGAATGAAGGGTGAAAACTTGTCCAGCCGCACGGCCCCTCCGAACGACAACATCAAGGTGGACAGCAGCGGTGAGGTCGAGAGCATCGACAGGCCCCGCACCCCGGCAAACAGCTGCAGCGCTTCCGCGACCCGCGCCGTCGCTTCCAGGCTGTAGAGCAGCACCACCTCGGCGGCGTCTCCCTCCAGTTGTTTATCGTCGTCCAGGAACAACTCCAGCGAGGGACCCAGCACCAGGCGCAGCGAGAAATCTCCCCTGCCGGCCTCCAGCGCCAACAGCGGTTCCAGGGCATAGGTGTCCGGCCAGTAGGAGCGAAAGTGCATCTGGTTTATCAGCGCCGTCATTAGCTGGCTCATCTGCTCGCCCCCGTCGGCATCGAAGGGCTGGCCGGTGAGGCGCAGGTGCGCTCCCAGGCACAGGTTCCACTGCTGTCGCTGCTGGCAGTTCCTGAGCTTCAGGCCGAGCACGAAGGCGCCGGGAAAGACGTCCGCGTCGATGTCCCTCTTCCCGCCGTTGTCGTCCTCTTCCCGCCGTTGTCGTCGCTGAGATCTCCCTCGGCGACCGCCAGCCCCCAGGTCAGGTCCACGGCCACGTTGCCGGAGCCATACTGCAGGTGAAACTCCGGGGCGAAGGCCCACAAGCGCGGCGGTATGTACGAGGAGACATCCGGCATGTTGTAGAAAGCGAAGGCGAAGCTGGTGGCCAGCGTCGGCCTGGTGTCCAGGTCCGCCCAGCCACCGGCCGGCACGCCACCGCCGTCCTGCGCCCGCGCGGCTGGCGCGGCCACCAGCAACCAAGCGGTGGTTGTGAAAACAACTGCCCGTTTCATATCACACCTCCCCTTTTTCCGGGTTCCACCCGGCAGTCGGCAGCCCCGGACTTGCCGGGGCATGTATATGTAAAGGAATCCGGCTCACGGCCCGCCCGGGGCCATCCTCTCCGTCCCTCCCACCGCGCTCTCGCCCCGCCTCACCGGCACTCACCGGTGCCGAGCAGCAGGACCAGGTCATCCGACGTGGTCAATAGCAACAGATCGACAATTCCGTCACTGTTGAAATCACCGGAGCTGACCGTGTTGGGAACACTATCGAGATCGTAACGTTCCCCCATGGTAAAAGTGCCGTCGCCCGTTCCTTGCTGGCCATTTCCTCTCAGAAGTACCAGTGAGGAGTAATACATCTCACCAACGGCCAGATCCAAGATGCCGTCGTTGTCCACGTCGACAGTCGCCAGTGACCTGGGAGTGATGGGAACGTGGTAAGTGGCGGTCAAGACCAGACTACCGCTGCCATCGTTCAGGTATACGTATAGCTCATGGCTTGCCGCAACAACGTCCGTCGCTCCATCGGCGTTGAAGTCACCAGTCACCAAGCTGTTTCTTCCCCAACCACCGCTTTCGTAGTATAGCGGCGCCGAAAAGGTACCATCTCCCTGTCCGGCGCTGCCCCCTCCCCAAAGCACCCAAAAGCCATCGACTACACCACTTGAAACCAGCAGATCGATTATCCCATTACCGTCAATGTCGTCCGCCACAACGCCCTCGGGTTTCTCTCCAACGGGATAGTCTCCAGAAAAAGAGAATGTCCCGTCTCCATTTCCCCTGAGAACCACTACCCGCTCTTCCTCGCGACATGTCACGACAATGTCGACGACAGAATCCCCGTCCGTGTCGAATATCACGGTGGCATATGCACCATCGCAGGCAGCATAACCCGTGCCATCGAGAAACCCTCCCTGGCCGTCACCAAGTAAAATGATGACCTCCCCGAGATTGCTATCGGTAACTGCCAGATCCAGGAATGTGTCTCCATCAAGGTCGGCAGCAGCAACAGTAGCTGCCTTGGTGGATATTTCCCTTGAACTCCCTGGAAAAAAAATACGTTGTGGATCGGAGGCAAACGCACCGTTTCCAAGATACATTTCGAGCTGCCCGCGCCCGCTCTCAGAAGTTCCAACCACGGCAACGTCGAGAAGACCATCACCGTTGAAATCAGCAGCCTGTAATTCGTGACCGTTCAAGTTCCCATTGGGAGGATATACCACCGGCTCGGCAAAGCGTCCCTCGGCCACGGCCTCGCCATCGCAGTACCAGAACTGGCAGTCGTCGCCGTACCAGCCCGGCAGGCAGGCGTTACACTCCTGCCCGATGTCCCAGTTCGAGCTGCAGCCGCCGCAGTCGTCGCCGGCGTCCCGCCAGTGCGGCAGGCACTCGCTGCACCCGGTGGCCGGGTCCCAGTGGCCCCGGCAGCCGAGGCAGTCCTGTCCCTCGTCCCAGTTGCCCACGCAGGCGCTGCAGTTTTGAAGCACGTCCCAGTTGCCCGGGCAGGTGAGGCAATCGTTCGCGGCATCGCTCCAGTGGGGCTGGCACTCGGTGCAGTCCGTGGCCGGGTCCAGGTGCCCCCGGCACACCCGGCAGCCGAAGTGCGGGTCCCAGTCGCCCGCGCACACGCAGGCGGCGTGGTGGGCGGACAGGTTCTCGCAGCCGGTGCTGTGCGCCTCATCGCACTCCAGCGCCACCCCCTGGTCGTTGCCGCAGGAGTCGTACCAGTGCACCGACCCGTCCCCTCCGCACTGCAGGTAGGAACGGTCCTCGCACTCGGGAACGTGGCTCGAGTATTTATCGAGATCCACCACCGCCACCCCGGCGCCCACCGGAGGTTCTGGAATTCCGTCATCAGGATCGCCCAGTTCCTCCCCTTCACAATCCACCGCCAGCCACCTTCCTTCCGGCGACACCGATAGTTCCTGGCCGCTTTGAGATATGTTTTTACACACATGGAAATCAGTTGTGTAGTCTAGCTTGTCCCAATCGAAAATGCCGATATGGTCGTTATAGTAACTGTCCCATGCCGTAAGCCCTCGACTGACGGACTTCACGCCAATATAGTATGGTATAGCAGTGAAAACATCTTTTATGTATGAATAGGTTGGATATTCGTACAACTCATAGCTCTCCTCAGGGCCAGTTCCTCCACCGCGCGGCCGGTTGAGCACCAGGAAAACGTCTCGTTCAGGAATCCTGCTCACACCGAAATTGTCGCCGCTTCCCAGCTCGCACAGATCCAACCCCACCCCCGATTCTCCGGTGGTCGTATCCAGCCAGCGAATTTCACCGCACATTGCCGATGGCTCATGCGTGGAAACCAACAAGGTACCGTCTCCTGGTTCCATCACAAATGTATCATGCAGGTCATATGGACCCAGGTAATACTCTCCCCTTACCGCCAATTCCGAAATGTCGGCGAGTACTATGTAGGCTCCACTGCCTTCTTGTTTGCCCCCAAGAACTCCCAGGGCAAGTTGGTCATTATCCATGAATTCATAGCTTACCCCCAACGAGTATTTCTCGTCGTATGGCCACATGTCTATCCTTCTCAGCAGCTTTCCGGTCGACAACCTATACACCCACAATACTGCTTCATAGAGATCGATCCATACCAACCGATCTTCTTGTTGCTGAACAACAAAAGGAGTATACTTTGTAAACCCCTGGTACTCCTCCTCCATCCCACCCGCTTTATAAACTCGAACCACCTCTCCGCTGCTTGAATCCAGGGCTTTTATCGTTCCGGGTCCTACATCTACCACCGTCAAGTTGCCCGGTCTCATGCAGGTTGCTCGTGGATACCAGTTGGGTGCCATAGCAAATCGATTCAGTTCCATGTTGTCGCTTATGCGTATGATCACCAAGTCCACACTGGCATTGCTCTCATCAATCTCCTCGCGGCATATGACAACCTCATCGCTACACATGGAAATGCATGTGTCCCAATTCCCTGCATGCTTGATACTTGCAACACGTTCCCAGGTGCCTGTCTGGTAGATATTAGAATACCTTCCCACATATTTACCGTCTTCTATCTTCCTCCAGTTGGCCACAAGCAACTCGCCGCTCGCAGAGAAAAGGTGGCTGATGCTTATTCCCGGCAACCTTATTACCTTGACATCACTGTCACATCCTCCACAGATGAACAGCGACATCACGATTGCAACTAGCAGTTCTTTCTTCACGGCAACCGCTCCCCAACTCCGGTCAGTTCGATCACATCTGGTGAATCAAGGTCACCAGAGTGTACCTCGATAACATCCTGGCTCTCACTTTCCTGAAGAGTAATGAACACAACTCGGTAGCGGCAACTATCGCCGGGGCTAATTGTGGCCGTTAGGATGCACTGCTCGTCCAGTGTCTGCACCTCGAACTCTTCGAGCGCAGGCGGCACGATCTCTATGGACTGCTCAACAGTACCATTGTTGTATACCCAGAAGTATTCACTTGCCTGTGTACCCAGTGGCACGGAACCGAAATCTATCACCTCGGGCTGAACGTCTATTCTTATGGACTTCGGATGCACCAGCCCTTTACCAACAAGTCTAACATTGACATAATTACCGATGCCGGGGCAGTATTCCTCGGATATCGCCCACACCTTCAGCAAGCCGTATTCCCAAGCTCCCGTGGGCCCGTAGTTCACTTCCTCGATGCACCTCTCCTGCGGCTGCAGAACCGGCTGCCACCTGCAATTGCATGGTTGTCCTTCCTGACAAGGCAGTAACGGTGACAACCAGTAAGCATCTCCAGAAAGAACCACATCGGATACTTGAACCGGCCATGGCGACACGTTGTATATCGAGACAGTCTGCTGCCTCGGTTCGTTCCCGAGCGAAAACTCGAAAATCACCGGTGATGGCTCGGCTCCAAGGACTAGATCATCATTCCGCTGATCACACATATCACCCAACCCGTCTCCATCGCAATCCGCCTGGTCACTGTTGGATGCGTATATACAGTTGTCACAGACGTCTCCGTAACCATCACTGTCACGATCTGCCTGATCCTGATTTGCTAAATCCAGACAATTGTCGCAAACGTCACCGACTCCATCTTCATCGATATCATTCTGGTCACTATTGAAAACGTTGCATGACTGAAACGGGGACGGTCTTAACTTATTAACTTTTTGCCCTTCCCGAACCTTGCTTTTTCCCGCCTGGAAGTCACCGAGAACCATCCGGCATCATCCTTTCAGCAGAGAAACAGTCCTTGGACGAACCGATGACCGTGGAGAAAAGCCGACAACTCGAGGGCGTTCCCGCACTGCGGACACTGTTCCCCTCCAAAACGCCCCGGCCCAGAAGCGTCCCCCTCCCGCTTCTTCACGTTCATGGCTGGATCCCCTCTCGCCGTGGCTCGAGTTCGGTCCCGCCCCGCCCTGCCTTCGCCTCGGCCACGGCTTCCGCCGGTCATTATAACACGTTCACGGGACGAAGGGGGCGGAGCCGCGCGGAGGGCCATGCCGGCC
>QMME01000126.1 GCA_003647095.1 Deltaproteobacteria bacterium | reverse complement strand
GTGATGTCGCGCAGGACCACGGCCACACCCACCAGGCGACTTTCCTGGATGACCGGAGAGACCATGGAATGCAGGATGCGTTCCCCCACCTGTATCTCTTCGCGAACGATGGCTCCTTCCTTGGCCTGCCAGCCTCGAACCAGGTCGAAGGGATAAAAACCGAGGGTGTCTTGCAGGTAGCGAGTGCTTACCGGGGTGTCAGGAGGCAAGTGCAACAGCTGCCGGGCAGCCGGATTTATCACGAAGACCTGGTCGTGTTCATCGACCATGATGACGCCATCGGGGAGGCTCTTGACCATCAGCTCCAGTCTTTGCCTCTCGGCGCTCATCTGCCCGCGCAGGCTCTTGATCAGCTCCGCCGTCTGGTTGGCCAGCATGTCCAGCAGCTGGTCGGTGTCCTCGCGGAAAGCTTCCGGACGGGTAGAGACCAGCATGAGCATGCCGGCCGGCTCGCCTTCCAAGTACAACGGTTGCTGAACCCGGGAGAGAATCTCCTCCTGCTGTTCGGGCGCGGGAAGTTGTTCGCCGCCAAGGTGGACGCGAACTTCCTTGTCGGCCAGCTGCCTTCCGGAGAATTCCCGGTGCGCCTGCACTACTTCCTGGCGCAGCTGCAACAACAACTGCTGGTGCAGGGGACGCTGGCAATACAGGGAAAGCAATGCTCCCGCTCCTTCGTATTCCACCAGCGCGGCGCAGGCATCGAAATCCACCAACTCGGGCAGTCCGGCCACCACGGCCTGGACGATCTCCTCGTAGCTGCGAGCCCGGGATGCCCTCTTGCTGATGGAGAGAAATGTCCCGGTGGCACGCAGGCGCATTTCCAGTTCGCCTACCAGGCGTTCGTTATCCCGCCGCAACTGGTAGCTTTCCAGCCCCTGGCGAATGGTGAGCAGCAAGTCGTTCAGTTCCCAGGGCTTGGTGATGTAGCGATAGACTTCACCGCGGTTGATGGCATCGATGAGATCGGCCGGGTCGGTGTAACCGGTGAGAATAATCCTCACCATGTCGGGGTTAATTTGCTTGGCCTGTTCCAGCAGGTGTACACCGGACATCTCCGGCATGCGCTGATCGGTGATCAATAGGTCGACGGGACCCTGGCGCAGCAATTCCAGGGCCTCCTCGCCGCTGGTGGCTACCAGTACCTCGTATTCGTCTTCCAGCGCCCTCTGCAACACGTCCAGGACGTCGGTATCATCGTCCACGGCCAATACTCGGTAGCTGCGTCCACTCATGGTAGACTCCGATTGTCTGCTGGTCCGGCTTCATCTGGTGTTGCACCGGAATCTTGCTCAGGGTACCTTAAGTCCATGATCGTCGAAGTGAAATATCACACCTTTACGGCTTTCTCAAATGATTGCACCGGGCAACTGGCCCGGGGAGGCTTGTTTCTGCGCCTGGATCAGGCCCTGGAGCAGTACCAGCATCTGCAGGTAAGGCTACAGGCACCAGACGGCGAGAGCTTCGAACTGTCCGGACGGGTACTGCAGGTGATTGCCGGGCAGGGGCTGGCAGTGGAGTTTCCCGGACTGGACGAGAAGTTACTGGAACGCCTGTTGCAACACGCACGCCGGGGCGGTGCCGAAACCGCGGCCGGGCCTCAGGGAAACGACCCCGAGGTGCGGCTGCTGCGGGAGTCGCCGGCTCCCGATAAGGGCGCCGCTGCGGCTGCTTCCCGGCAGTCACTTCCGGCGCAACTCGAGCAGATGACTGTCGCCCAGAAGCGCCAGTCGGCCCTGCACGGAAACAAGGACATGCGCTGGGCGCTGATCCGCGATCGTAACAAGACCCTGCACCCGTTCGTGCTCAAGAACCCAGCGCTGACCCTGGACGAGGTGGAGCAGATCGCCAAGCTACCCTCGGTAAATCCCGATGCCCTGCGTACCATCGCCCGCAACCGCGAATGGACCCGCTCGCTGGCTGTCTGCCGCAACCTGGTACGCAATCCCAAGACCCCGCTCAAGGAAGCTTTGCAACTGTTGCAGAAGCTGCCGTTGAACGAGCTACGGGCACTGGCCCGCAGTGGCAACGTTCGCACCCCTATCCAGCAGGCGGCACGCAAGAAGGTGGTTGGCTGACAGAGACGATTACCGCCGACGTGTTTCAGCCGGCAGTGGTGAACAGGAACGGGTAAGTGACGATCACTTCTCCTCCACCCCGGGGTGCCGGGAAGTGGATCTGGCGTATCGCCCGCAGCAGACACTGTTCCATGCTGGTGCTGGTCATCGAGGAGGAGAGAACCGAGGCCTCTCCCACCCTGCCGTTGCCGTTGATTACGAAGCTGACGACGATCTTGCCGTAGAGATTGGGGTCCCGGCCCAATTCCTTCTCGTAACAGTACTTGAACCTGGACCAGTATCTGGCGATGGTCCGCCCGACCAGCTTCTTGTCCAGCCCCCCCACCACCCGCGTCTGCAGGCGGTTGATGCTGACGTTATGCCTGCCGCGCCGGCCGATATCGATACCGGTTCCCGGCCACCGGACCGCACCGGCGAGTGAGCGATTCCCTCTTATCCCGCCGATACCCAGGTCGCCTCCTCCGGGGCTGCTACCCCGGGTGGCCGGGCCGGGAAATCCCCGCGAATCGGGCAGGCCCGCGGCGGGAAGATCGTCCAGGCTACGGTCCAGGTTGTCCAAGGTGTTGCCCCCGAAGGCGTCGCCGTTGCCCTGACCGTGTTCCTTGAGCAATTCCAAAACGCCGGAATGCGTGGCGATCGTTTTGTCGTCCTGCCGCCGCCGGCCGGAGCGACGGGCGCCGGGCCGGGAATGGCCGCTGCTCCGCCGCCACCTGCCCTGTTCCACCGCTGCGTTCTGTTTCCGGGGAGCGAGGATCTTGCGGAACACCCGGTCTCGACGCGGTCGAGGTGAAATTGCCGCCAAGCGGGCGAAGCGGCTCGGGTCGTGCAGGTACTCTGCTGCCGCCACCCGGTTTTCGGGAGTCAACCAAATGAGTATCAGTAGTCCCAGGAAGACCACCAGCACGCCCAGCAGCCAGCCCAGCAAACGACGGCCGGCGGAACCCTGGTGTCCGGAGCGAATCGGCAGTGCCTGTTCGGTATAGCGCAGTTCGAACAGCAATTGCCCGCTGCGTACCAGGCAGTTTTCGTCCCGGCCCATGTAGTAGACGCGGGTGTCTTCCTGGGCTGGCAAGGCATCGGGAGTTACCGGGGTGCCGGCCCGCCATACCTCGAGTTGCATGCCTGGTGCCAGCCTGATGGTGCAGCCGTCGTGCTGGCCTGGTTCTACCAGCTTGAAATCGCTGCTGGCCGGCAGGCCGGGGATGATGGCTGGCAGGGCCCCCGGGCAGGTCGACAGGTTGTAGCTCGGTTGCTGACCGAGCAGCCGGTTGTCGAGAACCACGTCGCCCCAGCGCAGCCATAGCTGCAGCTGCCGGCTGCTGCCCGATTCCCGGCGACCGTCGGAGGACGCGAGAGCACTATTGCTTTCGTTCTGTTTCCCGCTTTCCGGCATGACACTACCTCCCCGGCCTGGATCCAGGCCGCCTGTACTTTCCGGTCACGGGAAGTAAGACAGCGGCAGGGAGAAATGGTTCCCTGCCGCTGGCTTTCCGACTGCTTGGTGTACGCCGTCGAGCGCTCGGGCTAGAAGTTGTAGAGTAGGCTCAACGAGCCGGCCATGGCTGGGATGCCGGTGGGAACGGTGTAGAAGAAGTCGTACTCCAAGGCCACCGTGAAGTGACGCAGCAGGGTATAGTATTCGAAGCGCAAGCCACCGAAGACGTCGCCGTCCACCGGGCTCTGGCCCGGCTTGGCCGAGGGATCGATTATCACCACCCCACCGCCCAGGCGGCCCTCAAAGGCCCAGCGCCGTCCGTGCAGGATGTCGTAGTCGGCCGAGACGTTGAAAAAGGTCAGGCCGAAGTCCAGGTGGTAGGCCGAGCAATCACTGCCGGTGCAATCTTCCGGGTACATCAGGGGATTGGCCGCCTGGTAGCCTGAGGCATAGCCAAGCTGTATCGACAGCCGTTCGCTGACATCGTAGCCAAACTCGAAGCCGTAGAAGGGCTGGGCATTGGAGTAGCCGCGGGCCCCTCCCACGGTGAACAGCATTCCCCCCCGGCCTTCCACGTACCAGCCGGTGAGCCGCTCGAAGATAACCTCTTCGCTCTCGTCGATGGCTGCCGGCTGGGCCTGCTGTTGCCCGGCCGGGGTGGCTTTCTTCTCCTCCTGGGCCCAGGCGCCCAGGGCCAGTCCCAGCACCAGGCCACCGCTGATCAGTTTTGCCAGTCTGCGCGTCATCTCAGGCTCCGTGAGCTAAGGTGGTAACGGTTCCGGATCTCAACCGGCCGTGGTGAACATGAACGGATAAGTGACGATGACCTCACCGCCGCCCTTGGGAGCCGGGAAGCGAATGCGCCGCACTACCCGCAACACGCACTCTTCCACGTTGGCGTTGTGCATGGTGGTCTGGATGACGGTGGAATCGCTCACCCGCCCGTTGCCGGCAATGGTGAAGGTGATTGTCACCTTGCCGTAGAGGTTGGGATCCTTGGTGAGCTCGCGCTCATAGCAATACTTGAACTGCGCCCAGTAACGCTTGATGTAACGGCCGACCACCTCTTGGGACAGACCGCCAACAACCTTGGAGCGGCCTCGTACCACCCTGACGGCGTGCTTGCCCCGCCGGCCGATCTTGACGCTGCCGTAACCGGATCCGCTTCCTCGACCGTAACCGGAGGTGCCCAGGCCACCAAGACCCAGGCCACCACCACCACCGCCCAGTCCACCGCCGCGCACTCCCAGTCCACCGAAGCCGCTGGAGTCGCCCATGCCGGAGGAACGTAGCCCGGCCAGGTTCTGATCCAGGCTGGCCATGGCCGAACCGCCGAATACCGAGGAGGCGTTGTCACCGGTACCGCCACCCCGACCCTTGAGTAGACCCAGGATGCCGGCGGAAGTGGCAATCTTGCGATCCTGTTTCTCCTTCACTTCCCGGGGTACGTTGGAGGCATTCTTGGTACGTGACTTGGTCTTGACCCGCTTCCACTTGCCGGTGTCCTCTACCTTGACCTTTTCCTCCTTCTTTTTCTTGATCTCCTCGAAAGTCTTCTTCTTCTCCGCCTTCTGCGAGGGCATGATTAGCTGGGCGAAGCGGGCTGGGTTCTTGAGGTATTCCGATGCCTCTACCTTGGATTCAGGGGTAATTTGGATAATCACCCATATTCCCAGGGCTAGCACCAGGAAACTCAGGAACCAGCGGGCCATGCGGTAGTCGCTGCGCTGGTTGCTGGTACTGAAGACAGCGCTGGCCGGTGAGACATACTGGATCACGAAGGCCAACTGGCCCATCTGCACCAGGCAGCGGTCATGCAGGCCCATGTTGTAGGTACGCGTGGCGCCACTGGAAGGCAGGCTGCCCAGGTCCAGGGGTTGTCCCTCGCGGCGGGCTTCTATTTCCATGCCCGAGTCCACGTTGATGATACAGCCGTCACGCTGGCTGGGACTGACCAGGGTTATTCTCTCTCCGCCCAGGCGATCGGTGGTGATGCGAATGCTGGCATCGGGAGTGTCTCCCACGGTAATTTCCCGGTCATCGGGAAACAGGTAAGTCTCCAGGGCCACCGGGCCCCACATTACTTTCACCTCCAGCAATTTCTGATCGGCATCCGGCATTTCCTCGGGCCGGGGCTCGCGCTGGAAGAAGTTCAACCCCGAAACGATACCGCCGATCTCCGCTCGTCGGGGTATTTCCCGGCGCCTGACGATCTCGGTGTGACTGGACGGTGCCGGGCGTGGTGGCCGGGCCGGAGGCTTGCGTGGTGGGCGTCGGGGAGGGCGCTGCACCGGGGTTGGTTCCTTGTCCTGCCCAGACTCCGCGGTTGCTTTCTTTTCCTGTTCGACCTTCTTGCCGGCAGGAGCCTTCTCGGTCTTGGTCTCCACTTCGTCGTCGCCTATGGCCACGACGAAGATATCGACTTCGCCAAGGGTGATGGTGTCACCACGGGCCACACTGGCCTCACGGCGGATCTCCTCTCCGTTTACCCGGGTGCCCTCCTCGCTGCCCAGGTCGCTGATCAGAGCGCTGCCCTCTTCCTCGCCGGGTTTCAGAATGGCATGGATGCTGGACACACCGGGGATGTCCAGGCGCAGGTTGGCGGCGGGTCCGCTGCCGATGATGATGCTCTTCTGCTCGAGTTCCTGGCGCCCTCCGCCCTCGCCTTCGGCATCTACCTCCAGCACTATTTTCAGTATCGAGTTCTTGTCAGCCATGATTGCGACCTGCCTTTCCTCGACTGGCCTAGAGATTGTCTACCGTCTTGATTATCTCGGGCAGGAAGTTGTCCCGCACCCGGATCAAGAGGTTGAAGCTGGCCTTTTTCTTGTTCATCAGGTAAGACCCCTCCGGCTTGGTCAGTTCGCCGGTGATGGTCACGTCGGAAAAATCGATGATGGTGGTTTTCTTGTAGACCACCTGCTCGCCGCCTTCAGCGCCGCCTTCCGTGCCAGTCGCCTCCTGGGCCAATGCCGCCAGGGCGATAAACATCACTGCCACCAGGACCAACAGGAAAAGGACTCGTCTCATGGCTACCTCCCGGGCCGGAGCCCGCAGCCGCTCGCTGCTTCGGTTCGTCTCCAACTGGACAATTTCCAGTCTGGCCGGTTCCATGATAGCACTATTTCCCCTTTTCTTTCTTGTCATCTTTGGGCTTGTCGGTTGTCGGCTCGGAAGCAGGGGGCTTTTTCACCGGCTGTGCCTTGTCGTCCTTGCTCCCAGCCTGGTCTGGCGTCGCCGGTTTCCTGGAACCAGCCTCTTCGCCCTTCTTTTCTTTTTTCGACGATACCGGCTGGGGTTCTTTCTGGGAATCAGCCTGCCCGGACTTCTGCTTGTCGTCAGCGGGTGCACCTTGCTCGTCGCTGCTTCCTGACTGCCCGGTTTTCTCCTGCTCCTCCTGGCCTTCCTTCCCCTCCTGGCCCTTGAGCATCTCCCTCAACTTCTCCTGGCCCTCTTTCTTCTGGGCTGGCGATTCGGCCTGTGACTTCTTCAGCGCCTTACGACGCTTCTGCTCCTCCCTCCGCCTGGCCTCCTCCTCTTCCTTCTTCAACTGGGTCGCCATCTGCAACTTGGCTTGGGCCGCCTGCAGCCGGTTGTGGACCGGATCGTCCTTGGCCAGGGCCCGGCCCATGGCTGCTCGGTAACGATTGAAATACTGAATGGCCTTCTGGTAGTCGTGTAGAAATGTGTAGTAGATGTCTCCCAGGATATACACGGCCCGTTTATCCTCCGGAGCCTTCTTGACCACTTTTTCGAACAGGGCGATGGCTTCCTTGGCCTTGCCGGAACCGTAAACCGCGTAGGCCAGTCCGCGCAGGGCGGTGATGTCGTCCGGGTGCCGGTCCAGGACCTTCTGGTAGACCTTCTGGCAGGTGGCGTAGTCCCGGAATCGATGAGCGATGGCGCCAATGTTCAGCAGTGCATCACGGTGACTGGGATCCACCTCCAGGGCCTTGTGAAACTGGGCCAGGGCTTTCTTGGTCTTGCCCAGCTTCAGGTAGATCATACCCAGGTTGGCGTAGATGCCCGGATCGTCCTTGACCTTGGGATCCTGCTGGCGTTTCTTTTCCAGCATCTTACCGGCGTTGATGCACAGCAGCTCGGCCATCTTGTACTTGCCCTGATCGTAGTAGATCAGGGTCATGTTCTTGTAGGCCTCGACGTTGTTTGGTGCCCGGGCCAGCAGCAAATGCCCGGTTTTTTCCGCCTGCTTGTACTGCTTGCTGAGCCGGTAAAGCATGATCAGGTTGTTCATGACCAGGGCATCACGGGGGACCTTCTTGAGCGCTTGCTGGTAGTGTTTGATGGCTGCCTGGTAATCGTGCTTCTCCTTCAACACCACTCCCAGGTTGAGCAGGGCGTCACGGTGAGTGGGCTGCAATTCCACGACCTTGGCCAGGTGCCGGCGGGCCGTGTCCCAATCCCGGCGTTTCATGGCAATGACACCCAGGTTGTAGTAGGCGTCGGCCAGGCGCCGTGGTTCCTTGTTCCACTTGCCGATGGCCTGCTGCAGCTTGGCGGTGGCTTCTTCCAGCTTACCGGCCTGGAGCGCCGCCACGGCCTGATTGTAGATCTCCTCCGGTTGTACCGCGCGGGTCGTCACCTGGGGGGCGACCTTGACCACCTCCTTCTTCTCGGCACAACCCACCCACATCCAGCACAGGCCGATGACCGACCAGGTTATCTTGCGCATGATTCGGGCTCCTTGCTCTCGCATCCTCGGGTCGCTTGCCGCGGAAATCATCTCAGCTCTCTCCCGCGCCCGCTGCCGCCGGGCTCACCGGTTGCGGTGCCGGCGGAACATCCATGGTGTCCAGGTGAAAACCATGACTATAGATATACTCGGTGGATATCAATGGGGCCTCGAATGGCGGAGGATAGCTGCTGGGCTGGTAACTCTTGAGCAACTCCTGGGCCTTGAGCGTCCACTGGTTGTAGACCCCCTTGGAACAGGAGACCTCGATGGCCCGGCGGAAAAGGGCCATGGCCTTTTCTTCCAACGGCAAGGCCTGGTTCTGCAATTCCTGCACGTAAATGTCCTGCTGGTCGGGCGTCAGCCCGGCAGGAATGGGAGCGTCGTACATCGACTGGCTGAGATTCTTGGAAAGTTGACCGATGCGCACCAGGGCGGCAATGGCGAAATCCGGGTCCTTGAAAGCCACCACCTCCTCGTATTTCTTCTCCAGCTTGGGCCGAATGTCGATCTTCTTGAAGAGGTTGCGTTTCAGGGTACGCGGCGGCAGGACCAGCTTGATGTTCATGTAGTCCCGGAACTCGCCTTCCAACTGCAGGAAGCGGGCATTGGCGGCGGCGTGCCGGGCCTCGGGGCTGCGGGCTTCCTCGGGCAACTGGTTGTAGGCATCGAGGATCTTGTCGAGCAGCGAGTCGGATTCCTTGGTCTTGCCCAGCTTGCGCAGGGCCATGGCGTGCTTGTAGAGCACTTCCAGCAGGCGACCCGGGCTGGCACGGTCACGGTACTTGTCTGGATACCCCTCCCAAACCCGGTCGGCCTTGCGCAGATCACCAATGGTCTCGTATACCATGCCTACCTTGTAGAAGATCTCGTGAACATCCGGGGCATCGGGGAAGGTGTTGATATACTTGACGTAGTTCTTGATGGCCCGGCTGTATTGTCCCATGCTCTCACGCAGCAGCGCGGCGTTGTACAGCGCATCCATGGCCTGCTTGTCGGTAATCAGGCTGGCGCTCTTGGAAGCGACGGCCTTCTTGCGCCGGGAGCGACGGCGGCGACGGGACCTCTTCTTATTTTTCTTGCCCTGCCCCTTTTGCTCCTGCCATTTTGAGAAGAACATCTCGTTGTATCGGGCGGCGCGGGCGAAGTCAGCCACTCGGTTGTGGTAGTCGGCCAGGGCCAGGATGGTCTGGTTGTAGCGGTCCGAGGTGGGATACTTCTTCAATAACCGCTTGCCGGCACGGATGGCCAGGTCGAGCTGGCTGGCCTCGTCGAAGATGATCATGGCGGCATACAGGGCGCGGTGGGCGAACTTGCTCCTGGGGTAGTCGTTGACGAACTTCTCGAATCCCTGGGCAGCCTTGAGCGGGTCCTGCTTGCGCAGGGCCAGCACCACGTTGTAGCCGGACTCCTCGATGAGACTCTGGATTTCCTTGGCGAATTTCTCCTTGCGGGCCGCCGGTGAACTCATCAGCACCTTGTTGTTCTTGAATTCCTTGGCCCAGCGGTTGATCTCCTTCCAGTGCTCGGTGCGGACTTTCTCCGGCAAATCCATGTTGTTGGCCTTGATGTACATGGTGTTGAGCGAGAGCCTTACCGCCTTCAAGGCGAACTGGTTGCGTGGGTAGCGTTC
>QMME01000125.1 GCA_003647095.1 Deltaproteobacteria bacterium | reverse complement strand
AGCCCGGGTCCGGAGAGCTGCAACAACGTCGATGACGACTGCAATGGGGCCGTGGATGACGGCCTGAGCAACTGCGCTTGCAGCGACGGCGGCAGCCCGGGCCCGGAGAGCTGCAACAACATCGATGACGATTGCAATGAAGCCGTGGACGACGGTTTGAGCAACTGCCAGTGCACGGGCGGTCAGAACCCGCAGCAGGAGTTCTGCGACGGCATCGACAATGATTGCGACGGGCAGGTGGACGAGGACAACGGTTCCGGGGGCGGCTGCGCCGGCTTCGGGGAGCCCTGCACGAGCTGGGTGGACTGCTCCAGCCAGATCTGCGCCGGCGACGACTTCGACCGCTACTGCACCACGGAGTGCGACCCGGCCAGCGACCCGGCCGGCTGGCCTGCCGGCTACCGCTGCCTGGTTGGTTCCAACCGGGATTACTACGCCCGTAACTACCCCCCGTGTGGCTCGGACGCCGACTGCGCCCCGGACGGGGTGTGCACCGTGCAGGAGGCGGACGACCAGATGTCGCTGCAACACCAGTGCCGACCGCCGCTCGCCGGCGGCGGTACGCCCGGCGCGAGCTGTGATGGCGGCAACCGCTGTGCCAACGACATGTGTTCCTGGTTCACCGGCCTGTGCAGCGAGGCCTGTGACGATGTCGCCGACTGCACGGGCAGCTACCTGGGGGCTCCCACCAGCTGCGTGCTTTCCTGGGAAGTGGTCTATCCCGGCGACTGCGGTCGCGATGCCCAGTGTCCGGTGAACTACAGCTGCGTAAACGCCCATTGCCGGGGCCCGGCCTGCAGCGACGACGGCGAGTGCCTGGCCGGCTACTCCTGCCAGGCCATTAACTCGAACGATCCTCCCGACAAGGCCTGCCTGCCGGCGCCGTTCTTCGACTACCTGGGCGAGTGCCGTATCGCCTGCGCGGGAGATCCCGACTGCCCGTCCGGCCTGCAGTGTCACCCGGCGGTGCTGGTTGATTCCAGTGCCGTGCAAGGCTTTTGTCGCAATCCTCCCTCCGGGCAGACAACTCCCACCGGCGCCGGCCCCTGCGGGGGCGCCGGCGACCCGCCTTGTTCGCACGGCATCTGCTACAGCTCCGGTAGCGGCACCTACTGCACTCAGCTGTGCGGAGACGCCGGCGACTGCCCGGGGGTGATGAACTGTACCCCCGGCAGCCTGAACATGGGTGACCTGGGCAGCTTTCCGGGGACGCTCACCTGTACCAACTGAACTCCGCCGCTCCTTCCCGGCAGGGGCGGGGGGCTGGAGGCCGCTGCTGTATACCGCATTGCCTTGCCGGGGATCGATCCAGTCAGGAAGGCGAGATGACGCGAAACGAGTGACTCGGAAAGGAGGCAGTCATGAAGCGGAAATTGTTGAGCATGTTGGTGGCGATGGTGCTGGTCGTCCCCGCGGTGGCCTCGGCCCGGGGCCGGGGACCCGGCAAGCACGGCATGGGGCCCCCACCGGCGGTAATGAAAAAGGTCCTCCAGGAAGCCGGGCTGAACGAGAAGCAGATCGAGCGTATCCAGGGCATGCAAATCGAGGCCCAGAAGCAGGTGATCGACATCCGCCACGACATCCAGCGGGCGCGGCTGGATCTCAAGCAGCTGCTGCAGGCCGACAAGCCCAACCGCTCGGCCATCTTCTCGCAGCTGGAGAAGATCAGCGTCCTGCAGCTGAAGATCAAGAAGAACCAGATTGGGCTGATGCTCGACGTGCGCAAGCTGTTGACCCCGGAGCAGTTCGAGAAGCTGCAGCAGATAAAGGCCCAGTGGCGGATGATGCACCACCGGCGCGGACGCCGCGGCGGTCCCGGTGGCCCGGGATGTCCCGGAGGTCCCGGTTGCATGGGTGGTCCCGGCGGCCCGGGTGGCCCCGGCCCCGGTCCCGCCTGGTAGTTGCCGCCCAGGTCTTGATCCTGGCTACCATCCCCCGGTTGCTCCTGCCACCGGGGGATATTTTCATTGGTGGCAATGGAAGTTATCGCGAGAAGTGGACGATTACGCCCTCGTTGCCCACGGCGTAGATGTCGGCTCCGTCGGGACTGACCCAGATGTCGTTGAGGTCCTGGTGGGGACCGGGAGCCTCGCGCACGATGCGCTCGGGCTCGATGCGCGCCAGCACGCCACCGCGGCCGGCGGCATAGACGGTGACCGTTCCCTGCTGCTCGTCGCGGTGTCCCCAGGCGGCCAGCAGGTCGGCATCGAAATCGGTGTCCTCCGCTTCCCATTCGCCCTCGGCCGGGGCGGGCAGGCGCCAGATGCCACCGCCCGATCCGACCACGGCACCCTGGCCGTCCGGGCCGGCCCAGACGTCCCAGAGGATGGGCTGCGCCAGGTATCCCTCCGGGCACTGGCCGTCGACGGGCTCCACCCCGCAGACGGTGACGTCGAGCTGGCTCCAGTTGCCGTCGTGCTTGCGGTAGAAGGCGCCCTGGTCACCAACGGCGTAGATCTCGTCATGCACCTGCATGGACACGCCCTGCATGCGCTGGTTGAAAGAACGGCCGTTGCTCATGTTGCCGCCGCCGTACCACTGCGAGGTGGTGCGTTCCCCCACCACGAAGGCCGAGGCATGTTCACTGGAGCCGTCGACGTCGCGGAAATCGCCGCAGGAAGCGGCCTGGATGGGATGCAGGTCGGGCGGGGGCTCGCCTTCCTCGGGCGGCTCCACCGGGCCCGAGTACTCGAGGGCGGCGCAATTGTCTCCCAGGGCCACTACGTGTTCGCTGTCGAAGCCCCACACCGCGCGCAGGGTATCCTGGGACCCGGTGCTGAGCTGGCGCCAGCGGCCCTGCTCGCGCAGCAGCACCGTACCGCCGGCACCCACGGCGAAGACCTCGCCCGTTTCCAGCCCGAAGACGCCGAAGAGATCGTTGCCGGTGCCGCTCGACTCCTCCACCCAGCCGCCGGTGCAGCCGCCGGCGAGAACCAGCGCCGCCAGGCCGGCCAGCCAGGACATCCTTGACGGCAATATCCGTACGCTCATGATTCCTCCCCGGGGCGACTGCCGGCCAGCTGAAACCAGCGGCTGCAGCCCTGCCGGGATTCCTTGATGGTGCCCGAGAAGGCGGTAAGGCTGTCGAAGCGACCACTGAACTGCAGCGACAGGTTTACATCGGAGCCGGTATCCACGGCCAGGAAGGAGGCTTCCTCCTGGACCTGGCCCACCAGCCGCCCCCAGCGATCGGTGAAGACGGCCTCGAACTGGTTGCCGGAGATGTTGATGATGACGCTGTTTTCCGTGGGGTTGCCGGGCGCGGGAGCGCAGCCGTTGCCCTCCTGGCGATCGAATGTCTCCACCACCTGGTAGCTGCCGGCGTACCGCTCCAGGTCGTCAGCAGCCGAGCCCTCTCCCGACCCGCAGCCTCCCGCCAGCAGCTGCAACAGGCAGGCCAGGCCGACCGGCAACAACAGGCTGGTGCGTATCTTGCCCATGCCGTCAACCTAGCAGGCTGGCCCCGCCAGGTCAATCCAGCCTTGGCTTGTGAGCCAATCGCGCTTGTGGCACACTGCGCCCCATCGACAGGAGGTAGCCAGCATGAAACCGAAGGGTCCGGTCATATCCCCGCCGCCGCTGCGCGGGCGCATCGGGGTCAGGCGCCTGGTGGAAGACTACTTCACCGCCTACAACGCCGCCCGCCTGCAGGAGGCCTGCCGGCTGCTGGCGGAGAAGGTGTTACGTCCCGGGGTGACCGTGGGGGTGTCGCTGAGCGGAGCGCTGACACCGGCCGGCCTGGCCGGGTCGGCGCTGGTGCCGCTCATCCGGGCCGGCTTCATAGATTACCTGGTTTCCACCGGGGCCAACCTCTACCACGACCTGCACTACAGCCTGGGGTACCGGTTGCACCGCTCCCGTCCCCGGGTCGACGACACCGAGCTGCGCCGCCGGGGCCTGGTGCGCATCTACGACATCGTCTTCGACAGCGCCGTCCTCTTCGGTACCGATCGCTTTTGTCGAGAAGCCCTGGATGATCCCGCGCGGCCGCTGCTGAGCACCGCCGAGTTGCACCACCGGCTGGGGCAGCTGGCCCGGCAGGCGGAGCGCGAACGCGGCCTGCGCCGGCCCGGCCTGCTGGCGGCGGCCTACCGGGCCGACGTGCCCATCTACACCTCTTCTCCGGGAGACAGCGCCATCGGCATGAACCTGGCTGCCCTGGCGCTGCAGGGCCAGGGACCGCTCATCGATGTCAGCGCCGACGTCAACGAGACCGCGGCCATCGTCTACCAGGCCACCCGCGGGCGGGGCAAGAGCGCCGTGCTCATCCTCGGGGGCGGCAGTCCCAAGAACTTCCTGCTGCAGACCGAGCCCCATATCCAGGAGATCCTCGGGCTGGGCGAGCGGGGACACGACTATTTCATCCAGGTGACCGACGCCCGTCCGGACACCGGCGGGCTGAGCGGAGCCACGCCTTCCGAGGCGGTGAGCTGGGGCAAGATCGATCCCGCCAGGTTACCCGATGCCGTGGTGTGCTACACCGACAGCACCATCGCCCTGCCCATCATGGCCGCCTACGTGCTGGAGGCCGCCCGGCGCCGGCCGCTGCGACGGCTCTACCGGCAGCGCCGGCAACTGTTGGAAAAACTGCGCCGGGCCGCCGCCCGGCGGCAGCGGAGCGGGGAGGGCTGAAGATGCCGGCCCGGTCAGGACAACCGCCGAGCAGCCGGCCCGGAACGACATGAACGAAGGAGTACTGGCCAGATTCGCCGCCCGGATATCGGGAGTGAGGCCCGCCGAGGGCCGGCGCACCCTGCTGGCCACCTGCTTCTACTTCTTCTTCGTGGCCCACGTGGTGATGGTCAAGTCGGCCGCCAACGCGTTGTTCCTCAGCCGCCACGACCCGCACCGCCTGCCCTTGCTGTACATCCTGCTGGCGGTGCTGGTGGGGGTGGTGGTGGTGTTCGCCTCCAAGATCCTGGCCGATCCCCGGCGACGCTTGTTGCGCACCCTGAGCCTGCTGGGAGTAGCCGGCGGCCTGCTGCTGTGCTGGCTGTCGCTGCACTTCCGCTTGCTGGCCGTCAGCCCGGTGCTCTACCTGTTCGGCGAGGTCTCGGCCACGGCGCTCAACATCCAGTTCTGGTCGGTGGCCGGCGACATCTTCGATCCCCAGGAGGGCAAGCGCGTCTTCGGCATCCTCTCCGCCGGCGGCATGAGCGGCTCCATCTTCGGTGGGGTGTTCGTGCACCAGGCGGGCCTGTACATCGGCACCGTCAACCTGGTGCTGGCGGCGGCATTGGTGCTGGGGTTCTGCAGCGTCCTGGCCCATGCCCTGGGGCGTCACCAGGGGCGTAGCGATGCCCTGCCGGCCCGGCAAGCCTTCAGTCTGCGGCGCGGCTTCCGCTACGTGCTGGGCGAGTCCTATCCGCGCACCTTCGGACTGTTGATGCTGCTGGGGGCGGTGTTGACCTCGTTCGTGGACTATTTCTTCCGCATCTCGGCCCGCTCCTTCCTGGGCGAGGATCAGCTGGCGGCCCTGTTCGGCGACCTGAACGTCTACATCGGGCTGTTGTCGGTGGTCTTTCTCTTCGCGCTGAGCGGACGGCTGCTGCGGCGCATCGGCATCTTCGGCTACCTGCTCATCGTGCCCGCGGGCATGTTGCTGGCCTGCGCAGCGACGGCCGTCTACCCGCTGTTTCTCACCGTGTTCCTGCTCAAGATCATCGAAAACGCCGGCTCGCTGTCCATCAACCAGGCCGGCCTGCAGCTGCTGTACAACCCGGTGCCCACCGTCCTGCGGGTGCCGGTCCGGGGCGTCATCGACGGTTTCCTGCGCAAGATGGGCTTCGCCGTGGGCGGCGGCATGTTGCTTCTGGTCGCTCCCTACCTGCAGCGACCGTGGTACGAGCTGGTGGTGGCCAGCATGGTGTTGCTCTATGCCTTGATGCTGCTGCGCCTGCGCCGGCTGTACGTGGAATCCCTGGACGAGAAGATCCGCGTGGGGGCCAGCCGCCCGCGCGACTTGCGGCTGGACGACGCCGCCACCCAGCAGGTGCTGCTCAAGACCCTGGCCAGCACAGATGCCCTGCTGGTGGAAACCTCGTTGCGACTGCTGGCCAAGCTGCCGGAAGTGGACCTGCGCGGCCAGCTGCGCGGCCTGCTGCAGCATCCCCAGGAACGGGTACGCCTGGCGGCCATCGAGGCCGTGGCCCAGCGCGGTTACCTGGAGATGGTCTTCGATCTGCTGGCGCTGATCAATTCCAGCACCCGCCGCTGCCGGGTGGCAGCGGTGCGGGCGGTGGTGACGTTGGATCCGCAGCGAGCGGCCGGAGCCCTGGGTCCCTACCTGCACTCCGACGATCCCGGCCTGGTGGCGGCGGCCATCGAGTCGCTCATCAAGCTGCAGGGTGACAGGCCCGACAACCCGGCCGTGGCCATACTGGAACAGGTCCTCGCTGCCGGCCACCGGGCCCCGGACGGGGTCAGGCGGGAGACGGCCCGCTTGCTGGGGCGACTGGGTGAGACCCGCTACGCCGACCGCCTGCTCGACTACCTGGCGGATCCCGATGCCTCGGTGCGTCGCATCGCCGCCAGCAGTTGCGCCGGGGTCTACCGGGCCGCCTTCGTGCCTCGCTTGCTGCAGATGCTTTCCGAGCGCGATACCCGTCCCGAGGCCCGCCAGGCCCTGGCCGCCTACGGGGACCGGGTGATCGACATCCTGGAGGAATGGCTCAACGATCGCGGGCGCCCGATCGAGGTGCGCCTGCGCCTGCCCCGGGTGATTCGCCTGATCGGCACCCAGCGTGCCGGCGAGGTGCTGTTGTTCTCCAACATCCAGGACGATGCCTTCCTGCGCTACCGCATCGCCCTGGCGCTTTCCGGCATGCGCCAGAATCCCAACATTCATTTCGATGCCAAGTGGGCCCTGGAGGCGGTGGATCGCCGGCTCGATTCCTATCGCTTCTATGCTCCCCGGGCCGAGCGCCTGGCCGCATCGCTGCCGCGCCAGAGCCTGGTGGTGCGGGTGTTGCACGATCGGCTGGAGCAGAACATCGAGGTGGCCTTCCGGGTGCTGGGGCTGGTCTACTCCCACCACACGCTGATGAGCATCTACCACCAGCTGCGCAACGGTGGCCGGGAAAGCTGGTCGGATGCCATGGAACTGCTTGATAACGTGGTCGACCACGAATCGCGCGAACGCCTCTTTCCCATACTGGAGCGGCACCACCAGCTGCTGTCGCTGGTGGGTCCCGAGCAGGTGGTCAGTCCTCCCCCGGATGCCCGGGAAGCGCTGCTGGAGCTGAGCGAATCGCGGGACCTGTTGCTGCGGGCGGCGGCCGTGTACACCCGCTGCCGGATGGGCGAGGACTGCGCCCACCTGTGTCCCGAACTGGTGAAAGGAAAGGACACCATGACCCTGATGGAGATCGTGTTGTTCCTGGAGTCGGTAAAAATCTTCAAGCAGAACAACCTCGACGACCTTACCGCCCTGGCTGCCATAACCAAGGAAAGAACCTTTGCCCCCGGACAACACATCCTGCGCGAGGGCGAGCCGGGAGACGCCCTGTTCATCATCACCACCGGAGAGGCCGAGATCCGCAAGAAGGGAAAGAAGTTGCTCACGGTGGGAGAGAAGGCCAGCCTGGGCAGCGTCTCGCTGCTTGATCAGAAACCCCACGCCGCCGATGCCGTGGCGGTGACGGAATGCCGCACCCTGGTCATCGATCGCATCGATTTCATGGACCTGGTGGCCGACCGGGTGGAGCTGTTGCACGGCATCTTCCTGGCGCTGACCGATCGCCTGCGGGCCTTGCTGGCGGTGACCGAGGAAGGCGGGCTGGCCGAGGAGGCCTACGAGGATGGACCGACCAACCCGGTCTGAGCCGGGGAGGAAAAAATTGCCAGGGGCATGAGGCTGCGTTACAGTTTTCCTGTCCGTGAGGCAGGTTCCCAGGGGGCCGTCATGAACAGGCTGGCCGGAATTGTCGTGGTATTCACCTTGCTGGGCGTGGCGCCGGCCGTGGCCGGGCCCCCGCGCGTGCAGGTCATTCACGACGTGGAACGGGGGCTGGAGTTCGGGCTGCAGGCGGGGCTGATCCACGATTTCCTCCCGCCGGTGCCGGACGCCGGCCCGGGCCTGCTGGTGGGGCTGGAACTGGGCTGGGACATCAACTGGTTGCTGCGCCTCAAGGGGGGAGTGGTCACCGCCTATTACGACGCTTCCGGCACGCTGCCCGGCGGCCAGGGGGTGAAGCTCGACTGGGACAGCCAGCTGTACTGGCTGGGAGCCTCCTTCTCACTGGTGGCCAGCGAAAGATTTCACGCCGACGTCCAGGCCGGGGTGGGGTATTTTCATGCCGGGCCCAAGCAGGTGGGCAATTTCTCGGTGGCCGGCAGCGACGACGTGGCCATCCGGGCGGGCGGCGCCCTGGAGTACTTCACCGGCTTGCGCCACTTCTCCCTGGCCCTGGAAGTGATGGTGGACATTCTGCCCGGGCGCGGGGACGTGGCCCTGGCAGTGTACCCGGTGGTGCGCTACAGCTTCGGTTTCGGCGGCTCGCGTTCCATCGAACAGCCCCGGGATCGCGACGCCGACGGCGTGCCCGACAAGTTCGACCGCTGTCCAGACGTCTGGGGGCCGCAGAGCAACCACGGCTGTCCCGAGGCCGACAGTGATTCCGACGGGGTCATCGATCGGGAGGACCATTGTCCCCAGCAACCCGGCCCGGCCGCCAACGCCGGCTGTCCTCCCGAGCCCGACAGCGACGGCGACGGGGTGAAGGACAAGCTGGATCGCTGTCCCCGGGTGCCCGGGCCGGCCTCCCAGGACGGCTGTCCCGACAAGGACGGCGACGGCGTGCCCGATCACCTGGACAAGTGTCCCGACAAGAAGGGCAAGGTGGAGGCCGACGGTTGTCCCAGCCGCGCCCACATCAAGGTGGTGGTGCGCAAGCAGTCCATCCAGCTCAAGGAAAAGATCCACTTCGAGTTCGGCAAGGCCAAGATCCAGCGTCGTTCCTATCCCCTGCTCGACCAGGTGGCCGCCACCCTGAAGGCGCACCCGGAGATCAAGAAGCTGCGCATCGAGGGCCACACCGATTCCCGGGGCTCGGCGGCCTACAACCAGCGCCTCAGCCAGCGCCGTGCCCAGGCCGTGGTCAACTACCTGGTGCGCCGGAACATCGCCCGCGACCGGCTGGTGGCCAAGGGCTTCGGCGAATCCAGGCCCATCGCCACCAACAAGACGGCCAGGGGCCGGGCCCAGAACCGCCGGGTGGAGATGATCATCCTGGAACGCGAGTGAGCCGCCGGGAAGAAGAGGGCCGCCGGATCGCGGCGACGTGCGGGTAACGGCGCCGGGCGCGGTCGGGGGTTATCAGGAATACCGGGACGGGGCGGCAGTGCTTTAATAATCGTCGCGCCCATGCTAGGATGAGTCCGCCATGAAGGGAAAGACCGGCAAGATGGGCCGGCGCCGTTTCCTGCACCTGGCCGGAGGAACGCTGGCCGGGGCCGGCATGGCCGGCTGCCTGCCCCACGTGGAAGGGGAGTGGGGCTCCTGCCAGGACGAGGAGCCCCAGCTGGAGCCGCCGGCGTCGTCGCGGGTGGTCGAGGTGCATGCCGCGGCGGCCATCTACCAGAGCGGGGGGCAGAGCCAGGTCGACGCGACGGTGGTGGCCGCCATGTGGCGGGCCGGCCTCACGGCCCTGCTGGATGTCGCCGACGAGGCGGCCGCCTGGCCGCTGCTGTTGCCCGGATACCAGCCGGGACAGGGAGTGGGGCTGAAGGTCAACGCCCTCAACTCCATGGTGCCCACCCGCCCGGAGCTGGTGAACGCCGTGGCCGGGTCCCTGACCGGGCCGGGCGGGGTGGCCGCCGGGGACGTCTTCGTCTGGGATCGCACCGGGCGCGAGCTGGAACGGGCCGGCCTGGGCGCGGCCGGCCTGCCGGT
>QMME01000124.1 GCA_003647095.1 Deltaproteobacteria bacterium | reverse complement strand
GTCACCCCCTCGAAGTAGCTCGAAGTCAGGTCGTACAGCACCATGTCGCCGTCCGCGAGGTGACGCTGCGCCAGCTTCTTCTCGATGCGCTTTTGCCGCTTGAGCAGCCAGTCCATGGCATCGTAGATGTCATCCTCGTCCACTCCATCGAGACCGAGCAGCTCGGGCAAGGTGGTGTCGTCCCACCACCTGGTCATCGCCAGCTTGCTGTCGGGCTTGCAGATGCGCGCGACGATCACCGCGACGATGATGTCCCTCTCCCTGCACCGCTTGGCC
Organism: Deltaproteobacteria bacterium; assembly: GCA_003647095.1. Lineage (GTDB taxonomy): Bacteria > Myxococcota > B64-G9 > B64-G9 > B64-G9 > B64-G9. The sequence continues at coordinate 9,619 of QMME01000124.1, read as the reverse complement.
GAGATGAGCTTGTCGAGGCCGAGCTTCTTGACGGTCTTGAGCACGGTGTCCACGTGCCCGTGGTGCTTGGTAGAAATTTTCTCGAATAGCTGGTCGACTGGAACCAAGCGCGTCCCCTTGAGGAGAAGGCGTAAAGTCTCCACCTTCTCCCTGGGCCAGTGGGTCAGGTTGGCGATCGTTCTCTTCTTGACCTTATTTTCCTCTCTCCATCCTTCGCGCAGCAAGATGGCAGGGGGAGAATTGCGGTTGGGCACTATTTCGATATACATGGGAATTGTATGGCACATACCAGTCTAGCATGTCAAGCATAAAATGCATGTTACATGGGAACATTTTTACGGGGACAGAACAATGTCTTTTCCTGTAATTTCACCTGCTTGTAGGTACTTTTGGCCTCTATTCGACGGGGAACTTCAGACTAATACCCTCCTCATCCCCTCCCCCCGGGGGTACGTGCCGCAGGCTCAATCAAGCCCGTGGGGGAGGGTGGTCGGCCGCAGGCCGACCGGGTGGGGGGCACCCCGGGAGCCCGGGGCAGGAGGCTGTCTTCACTCCTCCCGGCCGTCGTCGCTCATGCCCGCCAACCGTTGCTCTTCTTCGTCGAGCGGCGGTTTGCCCTGCACGGTAAGCCGGCGATCGGCGGGTGTATCCGGCTCGGTCTCGGGCTCGTGCATGCGCTCCAGGGGAATCCGCCCCAGGGAGGTGTCGCGGTGGTCGATGTCGCGCGGCACCACCGCCTCGGGAACGGTCTGGTCGTCGGTGGTGAATTCCTCGGCGGCCTGGCTGCTGGCTCGCTGGCCGCTGGCGCCGCGATCGAAGACGGTCTGTACCTGCAGCTCGGGATCGGTGGGATCCGCATCCAGCGCATCGGGCCGGGTGTCTTCGCCGCTGAACTCCTCCTCGTCCAGGGACAGTTCCTTGCTCACGGTATCGGCCCGGTCCGGGCGGGGACCTTCCCGTACCGTCTGCTTCTCCTGGTCTTCGCCGGCCAGCTCTGCCAGCTGGCGGTCGATCTCGCGCAACTTGCTGTCCCGGAGCCGGCTCCGAGTGGCCGAGCGCAGGCGGGCCGAGGCCTTCTTCATCAGTTCCTTGTCCTCGGCCGCTTCGATGGCCTGGTGGCGTCGCAGGTAGTCGAGGGCATTGGGATAGTCATCGGACACGAAGCCGTCGCGGGCCCAGTGGGCCAGCCGCCGGGCGGCACCCTTCAGGAATCCCGGGGCCCGCGATTCCGTGGTGTCGCGTCGGGTCTCCTGTTCCCCGGCCATTGCCTCCCGCCAGGATTTCAGCACCTGCTCCGGCAGGTGCTCGGGCAGGTGCCGAAACACCCTGAGGATGGGATCGGTTCCGCTCTTGCGCTCGGCAATGGCCTTGAGCACCAGGATGGTGGAGACGGCGATGCCGAAGGCCTGGCGCACCCGGCTCTTGAGGTTGCGGGCCAGAAACACCCCGCCCAGCAATACCACCGGCAGAACGAACAGGGGGTTGGCCAGCACCGCGGTGGTGCCGGTCAGAGCCGTTCCCCCCAGCAGCGGCACCAGGGCCGAGGAGTTGGCCACCAGGATGTAGGCGGCCAGGCCGGCCAGTTCCTTGCCCAGGCCCAGGCGGAACAGGCCGTGGGCGTCGAGCAGCATCTTCATGGCCGAGGAGTCGGTGACCTGCTCGGCGCCGTACTGGGCCAGCAACTGGCGGCGTTCCTTCTCGGCCAGGCCGGCCACCAGTTGTCGCACCTTGCCGGTCAGCTCCGCCTGCAGTTCCCCGGGCAGGCTGCCACGTTCGGCGGCGGCGGCGATGATGCTCAGGGTGTTCATCCTGATGACGTCGGGAAAGGTGGGATCGTTGACGGTCCGGTTGGTGAAGGGATTGAGGCGTACCCGGGCGTAGTCCTTCCAGTACTCCCGGGAGAAGAACTTCATCTGCTGCACGTCCTGGTCGTCGAGCTGGCGGGCGAAGATGTCCTGGGTGCGCCGGGCCAGGTCGTCGACCAGGCGCCGGCTTTCCACCCGGTAGAAGGCCAGGTCGGGTTCCAGCCCCAACCCGTCCTGCAGGTGCATCCACAGGCGCAGGCGCAGGCTCTCGGTGGCCACGCTGTCCTGCTGCAGGGCGCTGCTCTTGCGGGCCAGGCGGTTTTCGAAGGCCCGCTTGCGCTCTTCTTTCTTGAGACTGACGTCCTCGCTCTCACCGCTGCCGGTGAGCTTGTTCTTGATCTCCCCGGCCATCCAGGCGGCGGCATCCTTGAACATGTCCAGCACCAGCTTCTGCAGGTAGGACTCCTCGTACAGCGCGATCAGGGTACACAGGCTCTCGCGATCGGCATAGGACAGGCCGACCAGCAGTTGTTCCGGCTCGATGGTGAGTTCCGCCATTAAGCTCCCACTCCCGCAACCCGCAAGCCATGCTACCCGCCGCCGCCACCCCTAGCATGAATCAGGCGGCCAGGAAAATGCAAGTCACACCGCGTGCCACGGTTCCCAGCGCAAGCCCAGGTTGACCAGACGCTGGATCAACCGCGGGTAGTCGATGCCCCGGGCCGCGGCCGAGGTGGCGAAGTCCTCGTCCCGGGACAGGGCCGGGTTGGGGTTGGCCTCCAGGAAATACAGCCGCCCGCGCGGTTCCAGGCGGAAATCGAAGCGGGCGTAGCCGCTCAGGCCCAGGATGCGGTAGATGCGCTTGCAACGCCTGGCAATCTGCTCGGACACGGCGGGCGGCAGGTTCTCGGCGGCCCGGCTGGTCACGCCCCACTTCTTCTGGTACTTGAGGTTCCACTTGGCCGCGGCGGTGGCGATGAGCGGCACGTCCCCGGGCTTCTTGTCGAACAACAACTCCCAGACCGGGAAAACCTCCAGGCGCTGGTTGCCCAGCACCCCCACGTACAGTTCGCGCCCGGCGATGAACTCCTCGGCGATGGCCCCCTTGCCGGTGTGCTGGTGGACGAAGCGCACCCGCTGCTGCAGGGCGGCATCGTCGCGCACCAGCGACGCCTGGGAGATACCCAGCGAGGCGTCCTCCACCACCGATTTCACGAACAGCGGGAAACACAGGCGCCGGGGGCGGCGAATGGCGCGCCCGGGCCGGAAGACCGCGAAGTCGGGAATGCGCAGCCGGTGATAGGCCAGCAGCTTCTTGGACAGGGCCTTGTCGCGGGCGATCATCAGGCCGCGGGGATTGCAACCGGTATAGGGCACTCCCTTCAGTTCCAGGTAGGCCACCACGTTCTGATCGTACAGCGCCTCTCCCGAGAAGGCCTCCATGAGGTTGAAGGCGATGTGCGGCCGGAACTCGTCGATGGCCCGGCGCAGGGGAGCCAGGTCGTCGTAGAGACCCAGCTGCATCACCTGGTGGCCGAGCTGGCGCAGGGTGCTCACCACGTCGAACTCGGTCTTCCAGGGAGCGGTGCTCACCTCGTCTTTCGACATCCCGGCGATGGTTTCCGGAGGCAACAGGTCGTCGCGCATCAAGGCCAGGACGCGCAGGCGTTTCACATCCGTACCCAGTGGCGGTTCCGATGCAGGGAATCCATGGCCTGCCGGGCCAGGCCCAGGGCGAACTGCGGCTGCGACTGGCGCTTGACGTCGGTGGCATACAGTCCGAGTTCCCGGCAGCGTCCGGCCAGGTCACGCAGCAGCAGATCCAGGCTGTGGCGCTGGTCGCCCGCCCAGGCAGAGGCCCGGCGCAGCGCCAGGGGACGTACCCGGCGCAGCACCGACCAGGCCGGAACCGCCTGCTCCCGCCTGTCGGCCCGGCGGAAGACACGCCGCAGCACGCCGTCGTAGTAGTCGGGAAAGCCCTGCCCCTGCCGGCGCAGCTTGCGCCGGTAGTACTCGCCCAGGGTCTGGCGCAGCTGCGGCAGCGAGTCCACCCGCACCCGGGTGGTGTGGGGCGGCCGGGTGCCGGCCAGCTCGGCCATCAGTTCATCGAGGTACTCGAGCTTGGCCAGGGCCCGCGGCCAGGAGGCGTAGCGCCGGCGCCACAGCCAGCGCGGTTTCAACCACACGGCGAAGCTCTCGGCGAAGTCCTCGTCGGGATGGGCCTGGGCATACCAGTACTCCAGGTTGAGCACGTGCTGTCGCGAATAAGGATCGGGCCGGTAGCCGCTGGGGTAGTGCCGCGAGGCGGGGCCGAACAGCTGTCGCCAGCGCCGGCGGCGGTGCAGCCCGAAGGCGTGATCGAGCGCGTGGCCCACCTCGTGGCGCAGGATGCGCAGGCACCAGTCGCGGTTACCGCCCTCGACCTCGCCCAGGTACTTTCTTTCCAGGCGCACCAGGCGCGGGTGCGCCAGGTAGAAGGGAACCGCCACCCCGGTGACGTTTTCGGGGGTGAACCAGTCGTCGGACAGCCAGAAGTAGGGGCGGAACAACAGGCCGCGGCGTTCCAGCTCGCGCTGCACCCGGGCGATACGCTCCTCGAGCACCGAGCCCTCGATGGCCAGCCCCAGATCGCACAGGCGCACCTGGAGCAGGCGCTCGTCGGAAAGCCTCGTCCACTGCCGGTATTGCACCGTCCGCCCCATGGCGGCGCGGAGTATCACACAACCGGCAGCGTGATTCAAGTAGCCGCCGGCACCGGGCTCCCGGGGCGGAAACGGGAGTCAGCTTCGCTTGCCGCGACGCGGCCGGGGCGGCAGATGCAGGCCTGTTGCCGAGATCCTGCGAATCATGCCAGAATGAACCAGGGAGCCTGGACTCCCCGCCCACCTGCCTCCGGAGGAAGCAGGCAGATGAAGATCTCGATATCACGGATGTTGCTCTCGTCGCTCCTGGCGGCAATCCTGCTGGCAGGCTGCTCCGACAATACCATTGGGCCCAACCACCCTCCCCGGGCCGTTGCCGGCCCCGATGGCAACCTGGACGTCAACACGCCGGCAACTCTCGACGGCAGCGCCAGCTTCGATCCCGACGGCGACGACCTAGATTTTTCCTGGAGCATCCTGGCGGCCCCGCCGGGCGCGCAGGCCACCATCGCCGCCGTGGAGGAGGAGACCACCACGCTGCGGCCGGACGTCGCCGGAACCTGGTTGATCGGCCTGGTCGTCACCGACAGCCGGGGCCTGTCTTCCCGCCCGGACGTGGTGCACCTGGAAGTTCGCTCGACCACCTGCACCAGCGACGCCGACTGCGACGACGGCATCGCCTGCACCGTCGATCGTTGCCGCACCGACACCGGCCGCTGTGATTTCACGCCCGATGACAGCCGCTGTGCCGACGACGGCGTCTTTTGCAACGGCGCGGAAGTCTGCACCCCCGGCGTGGGCTGCACCAGCAGCGGTGATCCCTGTCGCGACGTGCCGGGTGCCTGCGACGAGGAAAACGACATCTGCGGCGGGTGCGGCGACGGCGTGATCGCCAACGGCGAAGACTGCGATCCGGCGGCCCCGGCCGGCAGCCACTGCTGCAACCCGGCCACCTGCCGGTGGACGCTCGCCGGAGAGGCCGATCCCCAGGGTACCTGCTCGGGTGCACCCGAATGCCAGCTCGACGTCTGCGACGGGGCGGGCAACTGCACCTTCGCAAACGCCCCCGAGGGAAGCAGCTGCGGCGACCCCGGCAGCAGCGATTGCGACCGGCCCGACAGCTGTCTCGGCGGCAGTTGCCAGGCCAACCGGGAACCGCCGGCCACCGTCTGCCGGCCGGCGGCGGGAGAGTGCGACGTGGCCGAGCACTGCGACGGGGTCAACCCGGATTGTCCCCCCGACGAATTCGCCCCTCCCGGCACCCAGTGCACGGACCTGTCGGCAGACGACTGCCGGGACGCCCAGTGCGACGGGGCCGGCAACTGCGACCAGGCCCACGCCTTCGAGCCGGACGGCAGCGACTGCGCGGGAGACGGGGTGGGTTGTACCAGGGACGAATGCCAGGGAGGCACCTGCCGCCACCTTCCCGACGACGGCAACTGTCCTCCGGACGGCCTGTTCTGCAACGGCGTGGAATACTGCGATCCGGCCAGCGACTGCACCAGCCCGGGAAATCCCTGCCTCGATCCCGGCGACTGCGACGAGGACAACGACGCCTGCCGCTCCTGCGGTGACGGCCTGGTCAGCAACGGCGAGGACTGCGACCCGGCTCCACCGGCCGGCGACAACTGCTGCGATCCGCTGACCTGCCGGTGGACGGCCAACGGGCAGCCGGATCCCCAGGCCGCCTGCACGGGGGCCCCGGTGTGCCACCAGGACGTCTGCGACGGCTCCGGCGGCTGCACCACCGCCTTTTCAGCGCCGGGCACCGCCTGCGGTGATCAGACCGATGACGACTGCACCGATCCCGACAGCTGCGACGGGGCCGGGCGCTGCTTGCCGAACAACGCTCCTTCGGGAACCGCCTGCGGCAACAGTTCCTTCTGCGGCGGCTCCGGCACCTGTGACGACGACGGCCGCTGCCTGGCGGCCAACCTGGTGGCGGGCGACTACTGCGACGGAGGACAACTGGTCCACTGCGACGGGAACGGGGGCGAGACCTCGCGGGTGAATTGCGCGCTCGGCTGCGTCGATGCCGCTCCCAGCTCGCGCTGCCGCCAGGTGGACCCGGCCAACGTCGAGTCTAACCTGCTGTGCGCGGGAACCACGGCCCTGGTCATCGATGCCCCGGCGACGATCGACACCTCCAGCGGCGACATCGTCTACGATGCCGGGGGTCTGATCGCCCACTCCGACACCATCGTTTCCCAGCCCAATCCGGGCAGGCCGATAATGGTGTTTTCCTTCACCTCCATCGATATAGCGGCGGACGTCAGCGTCATCGGCACGCGCCCGCTGGCACTGCTGTCCTGCGGCGACATTTCCCTCGACGCCGTCATAAACGCCTGCGGCCGGGCGAACCTGGGCGGTCCCGGGGGACGGGACGGCGGTGCCAGCGAGTCGGACGGCATCGGCTACTACAGCGGCTACGGCCGGGGAGGGCCGGGTAGAAACAACAATCCCTGGAGCTGCGCCGGGGGAGGCGGTGGCGCCTTCGGCGGCGACGGCGGCCAGGGAGGCGATGGCGGTTCCAACTATTACGGCGGCGCCGGCGGTACCTCTTACGGCACCGCGGAGCTGGAACCGTTGCTGGGCGGCTCGGGCGGCGGCGGCGGCGGAGACTGGGGCGGCGGCAGCGCCGGCTGGGGCGGCGGCGGGGGCGGGGCGGTGCAGTTGACCGCCGGAGGTGCACTCACCATCGGCCCCGGCAGCGGCATCACCGCCTGCGGAGCGGGGGGAGGCACCAACAACGACGTCGAGGGCATCGCCGGCGGCGGCGGGGGATCGGGAGGCGGCATCCTGCTCGAGGGCGTCACCGTCACCATCGACGGTATCGTGGCCGCCAACGGCGGGGGCGGCGGCGGCGGTGACGGCTACGAGGACAGTGCCGACGCCACCCCGGGCGACGACGGTTATTTCGGCACCTCCCGGGCCCAGGGAGGCAGCGGCACCGCGGGTTCATACAACGACGGGGGAGACGGCGGGCGGGGAGGCGCGGCCGATGAACCCTGGGGAGATCCCGGCGAGGACATGCGCAAGGCCGGCGGCGGCGGCGGGGCGGCCGGGCGGATAAGAATCAACACCGCCAGCGGCAATGTCTCCGGCAGCTTCACCCTCAGCCCCTCCCCCGCCACCGGACTGACCACCTTCGGTATCGTCGACTCCATCTGAAATTCCATCCCCTGGCCGCCCGGCCAACCGCGGGGTCATCACCGGTGATTGACTGCGCCGGCGGTAAGTGATGTGCTGGGACCACACCGCCGGTTTCACGACCAGCCGTTTGCAGGCGTCTGCACCGGTGGGAGGATGGTCATGTCGAGAGGGCGAACATCCTGGTTGCCGTCGCTCCTGGGACTGGCGCTGTTGCTGGCCGGCGGCCTGCCGGCCCGGGTCCGGGCCGCCCCGGTGGAGTTGCTGCTCAGCGACTCGCAGGCCTTCCTGCAGGACGACGGCGGCATGGACGTCATCTACACCCTGCGCTTCAGGGAACTCGAATCGCGCAGCGCCATCCGCAAGGTGGGCCAGTTCTACCAGCCGGTGGTGTTCACCCGGGCCTGGATCGAAGGCGGGGGCAGCAGGGCCACGGCCAGCCTGACCAGCCTGGGCGGCGGCTACTACCGGGTGGAGTTTCCCGGGCTGACCACCCGCCGCGGCCAGGTCTACCGGCTGGTGCTGCACCTGCGCCTGTACCGGCGCTTTGCCGACCCCACCAGCGCCGGGGACCAGCAGCTGCTGGCGGTGTGGTTCAACCCGGTACGCTGGGAGCTGCCGGTGAACAAGTCGGTGATCAGGCTGGTGTTGCCGCTCGAGCTGCCGGCCGGCCTGGAGAAGCCCGAGGACATCACCCCGCAGATGGTCGACGTCCTGGGGGTGCAGACCAATGCAGCCAACCTGGCGCAACAGGACCAGTGGGCCTGGGTGTACACCGATTACCACGGGCAGCGCCGGCTGACCTTCTACGCCGAGCGCCGGTCCCTGCCGGCCACCGCCACCCACCTGGTCAAGTTCTACATCCCCGCCGGCGCCCTGCCCGAACTGGCCGCCACCAGGGAGGTGCCCGGCGCTCCCCGGCAGTCTCCGCGGGGATTCCGCCCCCCGCCGGACGAGCCCGCGCCGCGGCCGGGATTTTCCTGGGACGAGTTGCTGGCGGAGATCCCCACCCTGCTGTTCTGGTCCTTCCTGCTCAACGGTGTCATCCTGCTGGGGTTGCTGCTGGCGGTGGGCTGGATCCTGTGGATCGTCGATCGCTACGCCGGCACCCGGCTGGTGCGCGAGGTGTTCCTGCCGGGCGGCAAGTTCAAGCTCATCCATCCCACCCAGGGAACCATTCTCGGCTGGACCGGCCTGCTGGTTCCCCTGCGCCTGCTGTGGCTGCTGCTCAGCGGGCTGTTCGCCGGGGTGGTGTGGCTGCTGCGGCTGCATCCCCTGCTGGCGCTCTACCTCAAGAAGAAGGCTCCCGAGTACGTCGAACCGGAGATCACCGTGGCCACCTTCCGCCGCGCGGGATACGTGCCCGAGCTGCTGCCCTGGCAGCAGGCGCTGCTGGCGGAACGACCCATCAAGGCCATCAACCTGCTGGTGCTGGGACTGGCGGAGAGGGGCGGCGTGCACATCCTCTCCCGCAACCCCTTGCAGCTGAAGGTGCTCGACGCCGGCCGGGCCCGGGAAAGGGCCGAGGTGAAACTCCTCGAGTCGCTCGACCGGCGCGGCCTGCTGTCGCGCCAGGCGGTACACGATCTGCTGGAGACCATGAACCAGCAGCTGCAGCAGCTGATGTGGCGCGCCGACTGGCAGGCCACCCGCCAGCGGATAGGGCGGGACAGCAGCGCCCTCTGGCGCCAGCTCGAAGGCCTGGCCCCGGCCCGGCGCCCGTCATTCTTCGCCAGTCATTACCAGCAGCTCTACCTGCACGACGATTTCTTCCAGAACCTGGGTCGCACCCTGCCCCAGGCCGGCCGAGACGCGCCGGCGGGCTCGCCGCTGGAGGTGCTGACCGGCAGCCGCAGCTACCACGCCCTGAGCGGGGCGGTGGAGCGGGTGCAGGATCTCGCCGGCGGCATCGTCGACGGCATCGAAAACAGCGCCGGGGCCACGGTGGAGAGGCTGGAGCGGTTTTTCAACTTCGACAACCAGGCCATCGCCGAGCACAACGCCGTGGCCGCCGCCGGTGCC
>QMME01000123.1 GCA_003647095.1 Deltaproteobacteria bacterium | reverse complement strand
GTGGTCTCCCAGTTCTCGACGGTCACCGGGCCGGTGGTGGTGGTAGCCGCGGCGGCGGACGACTACCGGGACCTGGAACTGGTCACCATCGCCGACCGGCGCCCCGGCCTGGGGCCGCTGGCCGGGCTGGAGACGGCGGCCCGCCACGCCGGGGCAGCGCCGCTGTTCGTGCTGGCCAGCTGCGATCGGCTGGGAGTGCGAAGGGCGTGGATCGAATTGCTCATCGAGCGGCTGCGGCGCAACCCGGCCCGGCTGGCGGCGGCTTTCTTCCACGATGGACCCACGCGGCGGCGTATCCGCTGGGAGCCCTTTCCGGCGGTGTTTCGTCCCGCCGTGTCCGGACTGGCCGGCGAGCTGCTGGACCGGGGAGTACGGGTCATCGCCCGGCTGCTGGACGAGGTGGGAGTGGCGGTGAACCTGCCGGCGGGCTGGGAGTCGGTGGTCGACGCCAACCGCCCCGGGGATTTACCCGGGGGGCCGGGTTGAGGCATAGTCGTCTCGTGCAGGTTGCCAGGAAGGAGGAAGCGACATGGAAGTGGTACTGTATGCCCTGAGTACCTGCGGCTGGTGCCGGCGCACCAAGAAGATGCTGGACGAGGCCGGGGTGGAGTACCGGGCCCTCGATGTCGACCTGCTCGAGGGCGAGGAAAAGGAGCAGGCCCGTGCCCAGGTGGCCTGCCACAACCCCCGCCGTTCCTACCCCACCCTGGTGGTGGACGGCGAGAAGGTGGTGATCGGTTACAACGAGCAGCGCCTGCGCGAGGTGCTGGGAATATGAGCCGCTCCGAGGTCGAGGCGCTGCGCCGGCGCCTGGAGCGGGAGGCCGGGCAGTCCGGCTACCTGCTCAACCCCGACAGCGAGCTGGTGCTGGATCTCGTGGAAGGGTTGCTGGCCAACCAGGACCGTTACGGTTACCGGTCCTGTCCCTGCCGGCTGGCGGAGGGCCGGCGCGATCTCGATCGCGACATCATCTGCCCCTGCGACTACCGCGACGCCGACCTCCACGAGTTCGGCTCCTGCTTCTGCGGTCTCTACGTCAGCGAGGAGGTGGCATCCGGGCAGCGCCCGCTCGAGCAGGTTCCGGAACGCCGGGGACAGGCCCGGCCGAGCGGGGACGGAGGTGGGGGACAGGCCCCCGCCTCTGCCGGGGAATCTTCCGTGATATCCGGGAAGTACCCGGTATGGCGCTGCCGGGTGTGCGGCTACCTCTGTGCCCGTGACACCCCTCCCGCCCGCTGTCCCATCTGCCAGGCCGACGCCGACCGCTTCGAGAGGTTTGCCTGACGGGCAGCAGTGAGACATCGTCCTTGAATGATCCGAGACACTGTGACAACATCCGCCCACCGGAGGCCGATGGTGACGGGGAGCGAAGCCGACAGGAACAGGATCCTGGTGCTGGACACCGCCGCCGGGCGGCTGGCCGGCCGTGTGGCCGCCGAGCTGTCCGGGCGCCTGCCGGCCGACACCGAGGTGGTGGCGGCGGCGGTGGCTCCGGAGGGTCCCGGGGAGGGGGTGCTGCGGATCGAGGAGCTGTCGCGGGTGGACTTCGACGTGGTCATCCTGCTGGAACAAGACGGGGTTGCCGGCGGTCCCCAGAGCCGCAACCTGGAGACCATAACCCGCTCGGCCAGCTTCGTGGGCGCCCCGGTGCTGCTGCGCTGGCCGGTGGCCGGGGATGCCGACGATGCCGGCGGGGGGCTGCCGGGCGGGGTGGCCGAGCGGGTGACGGCGCTGTCCGACCAGGGGTTGCTGCAGGCGCTGCTGGCGCAGCATCACCGGCTGGAGGGGGTGCTCGACGCCCTGCAGGAAGGCATCATGTTGCACGACCAGCATCGCCAGGTGCTGTTGTTCAACCGGGCCGCCGAGAAAATAACCGGCTATGCCCGCGAACAGGTGCTGGGCCGGTCCTGCCCGGAAATATTCACCCCGGACGGCCTGTGCGGCTCCCGCTGCCCCTTCTGCCATGGTGAAAACCCGCAATTCGCCGGTTCCCGCTACGAGCTGAGCGTCACCGATGCCCGCGGCGAGGACCGGCGCCTGAGCCTGGTATCGGTTCCCATCGATCTCTACGACGGCGGCCTGCCGGGAGTGCTGGTGTCCTTCCGCGACGTCACCGAGGTCAGCCAGCTGCGGCGGCGCCTGCGCCAGAAGGACAGTTTTCACGGCATGGTGGCCATCTCCGAGTCCATGCACGAGGTGTTCGACACCATCCGCAACCTGGCCACCTCGGACTACCCGGTGTTGATCACCGGCGAAAGCGGCACCGGCAAGGAACTGGCGGCCCGGGCCATCCACAACGAGTCGCGTCGCGGCGCCGGGCCCTTCGTGCCCGTCAACTGCGGGGCCCTGCCGGAAAACATCCTCGAGAGCGAGCTGTTCGGGCACGTGCGGGGGGCCTTCACCGGGGCCATCCGCGACAAGAAGGGGCGCTTCGAACTGGCCGACGGCGGCACCCTGTTCCTCGACGAGGTGGGCGAGTTGAGCCCGGCCTTCCAGGTGAAGCTGCTGCGGGTGCTGGAGCAGAAGAGCTTCGAGCCGGTGGGCGCGGAAAGGAGCGTCTCCGTGGACGTGCGCATCATCTCCGCCACCAACCGCGACCTCCGGAAGCTGGTGGATGAGGGTTCCTTCCGCTCCGACCTGTTCTACCGCCTGGCGGTGGTGCCCGTGGAGCTGCCCCCCCTGCGCCGGCGCCGGGAAGACCTGCCGGTGCTGGTCGAGCAGGTGCTCGGGGGGGTGCGGGCCGAGACCGGCAAGGAGATCGAGGGGCTCGACGACGCGGCCATGGACACACTCTACCTGCACGACTGGCCGGGCAACGTGCGCGAGCTGATCAACGTGCTGCAGTTCGCCTCCATTCGCTGCCCGGGGCGCCTGATCGAACCCCGTCACCTGCCTCCCGAACTGGCCGCCGGGCGGCCTTCCCGGCCGGCGGCGGCGGGGGCCCCGGCACGGCGGGGCAAGCTGGATTCCCGGGCGGTGAGCCGGGCGCTGGAGCAGACGGGGGGCAACAAGGTCAAGGCGGCGCGCCTGCTGGGGGTGGGGCGGGCCACGCTGTACCGGTTCCTGGCGAGACATCCACTGCAGTGATACAGAAGAAGTGTCTCGACGGGAGCAAAACGAGGCGATTTTCGGCATGGCTGTCGATTTCATCAACAATATTTCCGATTACTTGAGCGGCCCGGGGAGAATTGGCACGGCTATTGAACCTGCTGCTGGCCCAGGAGGTTGTCATGAAGGAAGGAGCCCGGGCCGCCAACCGGAACCTGAGGAGACTGCTGGAGCTGACACGCGAGATGCTGGCGCTGGCCGACGAGGGAGACCGCGACCGCCAGGATGACAGCTGCGCCATTCTCTATGGTATCCTGCGCGACAGCGGCTACCGCCTGCGCCGCCTGGCCGAGCAGGAACGCGAACTACACCGGCAGGACGGCACCTGGGAGTGAAGGAGGTTCGACATGTGGAACTACACCGACAAGCTGATGGATCACTTCAAGAACCCGCGTAACGTGGGCGTGCTGGAAGAACCCGACGGCGTCGGCGAGGTGGGCTCGCTGGCCTGCGGAGACGCCCTGCGCCTGATGTTCAAGCTCGACGCCGAGGGCCGTATCGCCGACGTCAAGTTCCAGACCTTCGGCTGCGCCAGCGCCATTGCCTCCTCCTCGGCCCTGACCGAGATGATCAAGGGCAAGACCCTGGAAGAGGCGCAGCAGATCACCAACCGGGACATCGCCGAGTTCCTGGGCGGGCTGCCCGACCAGAAGATGCACTGCTCGGTGATGGGCCGCGATGCCTTGCTGGCCGCCATCGACAACTACCGCAAGGGCACCCCCCCGGACGAGAAGGTGGATTCGGACATCGTCTGCCAGTGCTTCGGGGTGACCCGCCTGGAGATCGAACGGGCCATCGAGGAAAACAACCTGGAGACCGTCGCGGAGGTGACCAACTACACCAAGGCCGGCGGCGGCTGCGGCGGCTGCGTCGACGACATCCAGGCCATCCTCGACGAGGTCAAGGCCGCCCGCCCGGCACCAGAACCGGAAAAAACGCCCCCCCGGCGCCGGCTCACCACCCTGCAGAAGATCAAGCTCATCGAGGAGACCATCGAGCGCGAGATCCGGCCGGCGCTCCAGAAGGACGGCGGCGACGTTGAACTTATCGATATCGAGGGCAACCGGGTGGTGGTGTCGTTGCGCGGAACCTGTTCCACCTGCCTGGTCTCCCAGGTCACCCTGAAGAAGCTGGTGGAGGCCAAGCTGCGGGAGTTCGTCTCCGACGAGCTGCGGGTGGAGCAGGCCGACGGCGAGGAGGAGGTGGCCTGATGAACGTCTACCTCGACAACAACGCCACCACCATGGTGGCCCCGGAAGTGTTCGCGGCCATGCAGCCGTTCTTCGGCGAGTTCTACGGCAATCCTTCCAGCATGCACCGCTTCGGCGGCCAGGTGGGTCGGCACGTGGATAGGGCCCGGCAGCAGGTGGCCGATTTGCTGGGCGCCGAACCCGACGAGATCATCTTCACCGCCGGCGGCTCGGAGGGAGACAACCTGGCCATCAAGGGAGCGCTGGAAGCGATGAAGTCCGGTCGGCGTCACATCATCACCACCCGGGTGGAACACCCGGCGGTGCGGGTCACCTGCCGCTGGCTGCGTGACCACGGCTTCCGGCTCACCGAGATTCCCGTGGACCGCGAGGGCACCCTGGACATGGAGCGCCTGGAGGAGGCGCTAACCCCGGATACCGCCCTGGTGAGCGTGATGTGGGCCAACAACGAGACCGGCGTGGTCTTTCCCATCGAGCACATCGCCCGCCTGGCCAAGGCCCGGGGCATAGTCGTGCACACCGACGCCGTGCAGGCCGCCGGCAAGCTCCCCATCGACCTGAAACAGGTACCGGTTGACCTGCTCACCATCTCCGGGCACAAGCTGCACGCCCCCAAGGGGGTGGGGGCGCTGTACGTACGGCGCGGCACCAGGATCACCCCGCAGATCCACGGCGGCCACCAGGAAGGCGGCAAGCGGGCCGGCACCGAGAACGTGCCCGGCATCGTCGGCCTGGGCCGGGCGGCCGAACTGGCTGCCGAGACCATGGCCGAGGAAAACGACCGGGTGCGGGCGCTGCGCGACCGGCTGGAACAGGGCCTGCTGCAGAACTGCGCCGGGGCCCAGGTGAACGGCCGCAACCGCCTGCCCAACACCCTCAACATCTCCTTCGAGTTCATCGAGGGGGAGTCCATCCTGCTCATGCTCGACGAGGTGGGCGTGGCCGCTTCCTCGGGCTCGGCCTGCAGCTCGGGTTCGTTGGAGCCCTCGCACGTGTTGCGGGCCATGGGAGTGCCCTTCACCCTGGCCCACGGCTCGGTGCGCTTCAGCCTCAGCCGCTACAACACCGAGCAGGAGATCGATCACGTCATCGAGCACATGCCCGGCATCGTTACCAGGTTGCGGGAGATATCCCCCTTCGTGGGCGGCGCTGCGGCCTGGGCCGGCAAGAGTACCTGTAACGTCTAACCACTCCGGGAGAGGAGGCAGCAGATGAAAAATTTCCAATCAGTGGAAGAGATCCTCGATTTCGCCGTCAAGGAGGAGGAGGCTTCGGCCAGCTTCTATCGTTCCCTGGCAACCAAGATGGACCGTCCCTGGATGAAGCGGGTGTTCGAGGACTTCGCCGCCGAGGAAGAAGGCCACAAGCGCAAGCTGCTCAAGTTCTCGGCCGGCGAACTCAGCCTCCCGCCCCGGGAGAAGGTGCTCGACCTGAAGATCGGCGAATACCTGGTGGATGCCGAGCTGAACGCCGACATGGATTACCAGCAGGCCTTGATGGTGGCCATGAAGAAGGAAAAGGCCGCCTTCCGCCTCTACTCCGACCTGGCCTCGGTGGCCGATGACGCCGCGGCCCGGGAATTGCTGCTGGCGCTGGCCCAGGAGGAGGCCCGGCACAAGTTGCGTTTCGAGGTGGAGTACGACGACGTCATCCTGGCCGAGAACTGAGAGTCGGGGTGCGTGCCGCCCGGCGGCGCCTGGGAACTCGTTTTTGCTCCCTGCGGGGAGCGGGAGGGTGTTACCATGAAGAACCTGCAGATCTACAAGTGTGCCATTTGCGGAAACATAGTCGAGCTGATCAACGTCGGTGGCGGGCAGCTGGTATGCTGCGGCCAGCCCATGGACCTGCTGGCGGAAAACACCACCGATGCCGCCCGGGAAAAGCACGTTCCCGTAATCGAGAAGGATGGCGGCAAGTGGAAGGTACGCGTGGGCGAGGTGCCCCATCCCATGGAGGACAAGCATTACATCCAGTGGGTGCAGCTGCTCAGCGGCAACGCCGCCTTCCGCGTCTTCCTGGAGCCGGGCGGGGCCCCCGAGGCGGTGTTCGACATCGACTCGGCCCAGGCGGCCGCCCGCGAGTACTGCAACCTGCACGGGTTGTGGAAGAAGGAAGGTTGATGCGGTGGAACTGGGCGAGGCCATAGAACGGGCCATCAGCTACGAGACGCGGGTGCGTGACCTGTACCGGGAAGCGGCGCAGAGCATCGCCGATCCGGTGGGCCGGCGTGTGCTCCAGTTGCTGGCCGAGGAGGAGCAGGGACACCTGGACTTCCTGGAACACCTGCGCGGGCAGTGGCGGAAAAACGGCCGCATCGACGACCTGGGGCCCCCGCCGGGCAGCCGGCTGCCGCCGCGGCCGCAGCTGCAGCGCAGCCTGGAAAAGCTGGCTTCCCTGGATGTGCACGCGGAACCGGCCGGGCACGAGAAGGAACTGGAAGTGCTGGGCCGGGCCCTGCAGGCGGAGCGCGAGACCTCGGCTTTCTACCGGCAGCTGGCCGGGGAGCTGGACGCCGACGGCCGGCGCCTGTTCGATCCCTTCGTGGAGATCGAGGACGGTCACCTGACCCTGGTGCAGGCGCAGATCGATTCGCTGCGGGGGCTGGGCTACTGGTACGACTTCAAGGAGTTCGACCTGGAGTCGGGCTGAGGAGGGGAGGCGCGGGCCCCGGAGGCCCGCGCCCGGGCGGGCTCACCTGCTGATAACCAGGAACAGCTGGGCGTTGCCGCGCTGCAGCCGCAGCAGGACCTTGTTCTTGTTGCGGCCGAGCGCCCGCTGCACGTCGGCGATGCTGGCCACGCGCTGGCGGTTGACCTCGAGGATGACATCACCCGGTTGCACCATGCCGGCGGCGGGGCTGTCGGGGTCGACCTCCTCCACCACCACCCCGCGCAGGCTCTCGTTCACGCCCAGGCGGCGGGCCATCTCCGGGGTGAGCGGGCGCAGGCTCAGGCCCAGCTGCGCCCCGGCCGGCTGCTCCTCGCCGCCGCCCGCGCCGCTGGCCAGGGCCTCGCCGCGCTCGCGCTCGCCCAGCTTCACCGTGAAGGTCTTCTTCCTGCCGTCGCGCAGCACCTCCACCCGGACTTTCGTTCCCGGGGCCAGGGTGGCCACGGTGGAGGTCAGCTGCCGGGTGGTGGTCATGCGCCGGCCGTTCAGGGCCAGGATGATGTCACCGGCCTTGAGGCCGGCCCGGTCGGCCGGGCTGCCGGTGAACACCTGGCTCACCAGCACCCCCTGCCTGGCCTTGACCCCGAAGTTCTCGGCCAGCTCGGCGGTCAGCTCCTGGATGCCCACTCCCAGCCAGCCGCGCACCACCTTGCCCTTGCTCTTGAGCTGGGGAATGAGCTGCTTGGCCAGGTTGATGGGCACGGCGAAGCCGATACCCGAGCCCTGGGGAATAATGGCGGTGTTTATGCCCACCACGTTGCCGCTGGTGTCGAACAGCGGGCCGCCGGAGTTACCGGGATTGATGGCGGCGTCGGTCTGCAGGAAGTCGTCGTAGGGCCCCTGGCCGATCTGCCGGTCCTTGGCGGAGATGATGCCGGCGGTGACGGTGTGGCCCAGGCCGAAGGGGTTGCCGATGGCCACCACCCAGTCGCCCACCTGGATCTTGTCGGAATCGCCCAGGTAGACGAAGGGCAGCTTGCTGGCTCCCTCCAGCTTGAGCAGGGCCACGTCGGTCTTGGGATCCGAGCCCACCACCTTGGCGGTGAACTTGCGTTCGTCCACCAGCTTGACCTTGATCTCGGTGGCGTTGGCCACCACGTGGTGGTTGGTGAGCACGTAGCCGTCCGGGCTGATGATGAAGCCCGAGCCCAGGGAGCTGCGGCGCAGCTCGCGCTGGGGCACAGCGAAGAAACGTTCGAAGGGATCGCCGCCGCCGAAGAAGAAGTCGAAGAAGGGATCATGGAAGCGGCGCTGGTAGCGGCGGAACTGGCGCCGGCGCACCTTGGGCTTGATCACCTGGGTGGTGTAGACGTTGACCACCGCCGGCTTGAGCTGCTTGACCAGCCCGGCCAGCGAGGGCAGCGGCCGGCTGCCGCGCTCCAGCAGCGGCTCCGGGTTCTGGGCCCGTTCCTGCCAGATGCCGGCGTTGGCCTGGGTGCCGCCGCCGGCGCCCACGCCCACGCAGGCGGCGATGGCCACCAGGGCCAGCAGCCCCGCCAGCAGGTTTCTTCCCGACAGATGATGCACCAGTCCTTTGCTACCGTTCATGGCATTCACCTCCCCGCAGCGTCTTTTCTTCCAGCCGCTGCAAAAGATAAGCAGGCCGGCGGCCCTGTCAAGGCCGCCTCGTTCCTGTTGCCTGTAACAGCCGGCCCGGGCGGGTAATTCCCGGATTCGCCCCCCGACGGATCCGCTGCCGGTCCGCCGTCGTGGTGGCTCAGAACTTTCCTGCCCGAGCGGCGTCAGTATCCCTCACGGGCACCGTCCCGTATATCGTGGAAGGGAGCGGCGGTCATGGTGGTAGACTTGCACAGCGGGCGGCAGGAGAGCGAGGGTGGAGCCGCCTCGCTGCAGGAGCAAAGCGACGAGCAGCTGTTGGAGCGTTTCAAGGGCGGCGACCGGGCGGCCTTCGAGGTGATCTTCCGCCGCCACCGCCAGCGGCTGTTCCGCTTCATCCTGGGTTTCCTGCGCGACCGGCATGCCACCGAGGACGCGGTGCAGGATCTGTTTCTCAAGGTAATCCGCGACCCGAGCCGTTTCCAGGCGCGTTCGCGCTTCTCCACCTGGCTGCACGCGGTGGCGCGCAACCTGTGCATCGACCTGTTGCGCAAGCGCCGCTACCGGCGGGCGGCCTCGCTGGACCGGCCCCGGCGCGACCGCCACGGCGGCGAGGGCGGTCCTCCGGCCGTGGAGCGGGTGGCCGGCCGCGAGCACTCGCCGCAATGGCATGCCGAGCGTTCCTCGGAGCGGCTGCGGTTGCTGGCGGCCCTGTCCCGCCTGCCGGACGAACAGCGGGTGGTGTTTCTGCTGCGCGAGGTGGCCGGGCTGCAGTTTCAGGAAATCGCGCGTATCATGGGAGCGCCGCTCAACACCACCAAGAGCCGCATGCGCTACGCGCTGGCCAACCTGCGCCGCCTGCTCGAGGGCCTGCCCGAGTGAACCCGCGCCGCCGGCCCACCTTCCCGTCAGACCAGTTCCTTGAGTTCTTGCAGGCTGATGCCGGCCTTCTTGATGATGTTGTTGAGAGTGCCCTTTTTCAGTTCTCGATGAAGCGGTACCACGACGGAAATGTTCAGGTTCAGGTTGTGCAGAAATACGTGGCTGCCGCGTTGGTGGTCGATGTGGAAACCACGGCGTCGCAGGGCCTTGACAACCTGGCGGCCGGAAAACGTCTTGCTCAAAGGTTCAGCTCCACCTCACGCAACACCACCCCGGGTTGCGATTTGATCTCATTGAGCTTCTCCAGCCCTTCCAGGTAGGTGACTATTGCCTCCCGGGCGTTGGCGATGGCTTCCTGCTCGCTATCCCCTTGGGTGAAGCAGCCGTCCAGGGCGGGCACCGTCACCACGAAACCGCCTTCTTCCGCGGGCTCCAGGACGATGTAGAACTTCATCTGGGCCTCCTCCCATGTGTGGCACCGATTATAGCGCCTGGCACCAGGGTTCTCAACCACACCACCACACCCGGTTCACAATTTCCTTTGCCCTCTGCCCCCTGCACTCTGCACTCTGCACCCTGCACTCTGAACTCTGCATTCCAACATGTTTCTTGACAACCGTGCGTCTTCCCTGCTAATCATCGCGCCTGCCCGCGCGGCCCGCGGGGGCGCCCCCGGGGCGCGGGCGAGGTTCTTTCGGAAGTGAAGCAGT
>QMME01000122.1 GCA_003647095.1 Deltaproteobacteria bacterium | reverse complement strand
TGCTTCTTGAGCCACCTCAGGTCGTGCTGTACCACCCGGGTGTACTCGACCGCCGCCCGTTCGTAGCGGTGCAGGCGGTGGAACAGCAGCTCGGCGTAGGCGAAGCGCATGTCGTAGGCGTCGGGGGAGTTGGGAAACAGTTCCAGGTAGTCGCCGAACATCTCCTGGGCATACTCGAAGGTCTGCGTCTGCTTGGTCTCCTTGGCCTCCTTGTACCAGGTCGACGACAGCTTGCGCAGGGTGATCTCGGCCAGTTCCCGGGCCTCTTTCAGGCGCTCCTTCTGCTTCCGGTTGGGGTTCTTCAGGCAGCGCTGCACGTCCTTGAACAGCTCGACCAGGCGCCTGACCTGCTTGACGGTGTAGCGCTTGTTGCCCACCCGCGAGGCGCAGTCGACCACCCGTCCCTGGTAGAAGGGGACCTCGGCCGAGCAGCCGGCCTGCTTGATCAGGTAGGAGTACAGCAGGATGGCCTTCTTGTCCTGGCCGTCGCCGAAGTACATGCCGGCCAGGCTGACCAGCATGCTCTGGGCCTCCCTGGGCGCCAGGGACTTGAATATCCTCGGGGCGACGCTGGCGCCGCCCTTGTGGGAGTAGGTCAGGGTGAAGTCCTTCAGGGCCTCCTTGCGGATCTCGATGCGCCTGCCGGTGGTGCCCTCTTCCATGTCGGCCAGGTAGATGACCTGCTTGAACATCTCCATGGCCTTTTCCCACTCGTGCAGGTTGTAGTAGCACCAGCCCTGCTTGTACAGGGCATAGGGGTAGACCTCGCTCTCCTTGTACTCGGTGACCTTCTTGTAGGCCATCAGGGCCCGGTCCAGCTTGGCCTTGTCGAAGTAGTACTCCCCGAAGGCCAGGTAGGCATCGGGGACGTACTTGGACTTGGGATAGCTGCTGATCAGCTCGCGGTAGGTCTTGAGCGCTTCCTGGTAGCGCTCCATGTCCCACAGGGAATAGCCCAGGTAGAACAACACCTGGTCCCGGCCGGGATAGTTGGTATATTTCCTGACCACCTGGCGGTACATGTCGATGGCCTTGCTGCGCCAGACGTCTTCCTTCTTGCGCAATTGCCTCTTCTGCTGTTCCACCCGCCGGCGCAGGCTCTCGTTGGTGGGATCGGCGGCCAGTTTCTCGTCCAGGCGCTGGGCCCGGTAGAAGTAGGCGGTGGCCTCCTCGAAGTAGTTCTCGGCCAGGCGGAACAACAACGCCGGGCGCTCCTTGGCATCCTGCTCGTACTCCAGCAACTTCTTCAGCTGTTCGCGGATGGCCTTGCGCTTCTGCTCCATCTGCACGTCGACTTCGCGCCGGCGCCGGAAGCGCTGGTACTCCAGCGTGG
Source organism: Deltaproteobacteria bacterium (assembly GCA_003647095.1). Lineage (GTDB taxonomy): Bacteria > Myxococcota > B64-G9 > B64-G9 > B64-G9 > B64-G9. The sequence continues at coordinate 8,833 of QMME01000122.1, read as the reverse complement.
GACGACGCCTCTTGGCCTTGACCTGCTTGCCGGTACCGTAGGCCGCGGCCGGGGGAACCGCCCCGGGCCAGCCCGCCACCAGCCAACCGGCCAGCAACACTGACGACAGCAGTCTTTTCATGCTCTTCTCCCCGGCAAATTGCTACTCCACCTGCTTGCGACAGCCCCAGGTCAGGGTGTACTCGTAGGTGCCCAGCTCGTCGCGCCAGAACTCGCCCTCGTAAGGCCAGTAGAGCTTCTCGTCGTCGGTGGCCGCCGTCCACTGGTAGGGCAACAGCGTCGGGCCCAGGTCCTCCTCGCCGGAGGCCTGCATGCGCTTGAGCACTTCCAGCTCGGCGGTGTCGTTCTCCAGCTTGATGCGCAGCGCCTGGCTGAGCAGGCTGGCCAGGTACTCCCGCTCCTGCTCCAGGCGGCGCTTGGTCAGCACCCCGGCCTTCTTGATGAGACCCTTCTTGCGCTCGTTGAGGTAGTCGACCAGGCGCTTGGCCAGCTTGGAATTGGAGAACACCGACTTGGAGCGGTGGATGCGGCGCAGCTCGCGCTCCAGCTCCAGCACCGACGAGTTGAGCAGCTTCAGGTCCTTGTCGCTGAGGGCCAGCTTGAGGATGCGGCGTAGCATGCGCCCGGCCTCGCCCCGGGGCGGCGCCTTCTGGATGGCCAGCAGCTGGCGGTAGGCCGTTTCCGGCGTGCTGGCCTGGGCCAGCAGCTTCTTCAGCTCCTTGTGCAGGGGCTCGAACCGCTCCTGGAACTCCTTGACGATCTGGTTCGACTCCGGGTAACGGCAGTTCTCGTAGTAGGTGACGGCCTTCAACACCAGGCCCTCGGGGAAATACTCGTCGCGGAAGAAGGGACTGTCGAGGGTGATCAGGTTGCCGAGCGCCTTCTGGAACTTGCCCAGCCGGAACCAGGCCCAGCTGGCCTCGAACAGGCTCTCCAGCCAGGCCTCGGAATCGCGCCCGATGCGGTCGTAGTAGAACAGGGCGAAGTTGAACTGCTTGTACTCGTAGTGGGTGCGGGCCAGCTGGAAAAAGGCCCGTTCCCGCAGGGCGTCGTCGCGGAACCTGCCTGTCTTGGGATGGAGGATGCGCACCACCTGCTTGAAGGCTTCCACCGCTTCCTGGTGATTGCCCTGCTTGTAGAGGATGATGCCTTCCAGGTACTTGGCCCGGGGGTAGAACTTGCTCTTCTCCGACACCTGCAGGATGAGCGCCTTGGACTTGGAGAGGAACCCGACGACGTCGGTGGGCAGGGCCGAGGGTCCGGTCTTCTTCTCCACGTCGAGATCCAGGCCGAAGCCACCGCTGTCGTCCTGGGCGGCCGGCTGCTGCTCCGCCTCCTCCCCGCCTCCCAGGTCGAACCCGAAGGAATCCTCCGCCGGTTCCTTCTTCTTGGGCTTGACCTTGGGCTTGGGAGCGGGCGCCCCCGCCTTCTCCACCTCCAGGGCGCGGAAGTAGAAGTACTTGGCCAGCAGGAAACGAAACTCGTCGCGGTACTTTTTGGGAAACTCGATGTCGGCGTAGCGGGCCACGTCCTTGAGCACCTCGGCCTGGTCGGTGATCTTGTGACTGATGAAGAACAGCCACTCCAGCGAGGTCTTGAAGTACTTGTGCTCCACTCCCTTGTCGAGGATCATGCCGAAGCGCCACAATGCCGAGTGGTACAGGCCCAGCCGGTACAGGGCCTTGGCCAGCTGGTACTCGGCGCTCTGGAAGTACTGCTTGGCCTTGGGATTGTTGTAGATGTCCCAGAAGGCGGCCGCCGCCCCGGCGTAGTTGCGGTCTTTCATCTTGTCCAGGGCCTTTTCCATGGCCACCTTCTCGGGGCTCTTGACCGAGACGTCCAGGGCCTCGAACCCCAGGCTCATCTCCTCGGCCTGCTTGCCTCCCTTGCCGGCCCGGGCCCCGGCAGCGGCCTTCTTCCTGCCGGCCTTCCTCTTCCTGGTCTTTTTCTTTTTCTTCTTCTTCGGCTTCTCCTCGCCGCTGAGGTCGAAGCCGAAGTCATCCTGGGCCAGGGCCCCGGCCAACCCCAGCCTGGGGCCGGCATCCCCTCCCGGGACCACGACCAGCAACGACCAGGCCAGCACGCCGGCCGCTACCATCAAAATCCGCCTGTGGAGTTGCACGTTCATCTGGCTCTCCTTGGCACCGACTACTGGTACTGGTACTCGAAGTCGACCGGCAGGAAGAAGCTCACCCCGGCCGCCAGCATCACGTGGTTCTGCACGTCGGTGAAATCGGTACGCTGCACGTCGAGGCGCAGCTTCTCGGTGTAGATGAGATCGCGCACCTCCACTTTCAGCACCAGCCAGGAAGCCAGGAAGTAGCGCAATCCCAGGCCGACGTTGCTGGCGAACTTGACCCCCGTTTCCGTCTGGGCGATGCCGAAACCGCCCACCAGGTAGGCGTCGAAATGCACGATCTCATCGGTGAACACGCTGAGCTTGCCGTAGAGGGGGGACCACTGGGCATTGAGCGTCATGTAGTAGCGCAGCTGGCTGACCTTGGGCAGGGCCTGGTTGGCCTGCTGGAAGAAGGTGACCATGTCGGTCTGGATGGTGCCCACGAAGGCGGCATGCAACTCTATTCCCAGGCTGTCGGCCACGTGGTAGGCAATGGAGGCTCCCCCGCCCATCTTCTGGTAGAAGGCGTCGTTGAGGCTGAGCACGAACAGGGGGCTGAGATCCCAGCGACCCTTCTTGATGAAGGGCTTGCGCTGGATGGCCTTGATGCGATCCTGGCGGACCTCCACCTTTTGGGGGGCCGGGGCCTTGGCCTTCTCCTCTGCCGCCCGGGCGGGTGCCAGCCAGCCCAGCAACAGCATCACTGTCAGTGTCTTCGAGGTGCGCATGTCAGTCCTCCCGGTCGCCTTCCAGGAAAAACAGGCTCAGGCCCAGGTTGAACAGCAGCTGGTGTTGCACGTCGGATTTCTCCACCTCGCCGAAAGAGACCTTGTCGGTGAAAATCATGAAGTCCTTCAACTCTGCCTTCAGCGCCAGCATGGGCGTGAAGAACAGGTGGAAGCCGACGCCCACGTTGAGACCGAAACCGAAGCTGGAACCTTCCACCTGCTCGCCGCCCACCAGGCCGAAGCCACCCAGCAGGTAGGTGTCGAAGTGCAGCACCGCCTCGCTGGCCAGGTTGACCTTGCCGTACACCGGGGCCCAGCAGAAATCCACCCCTCCCAGCACGGTACGCTTGCCGGCATAGGGGATCTTGGACTGCACGTCCGGGGATATGGTGAAGGTGGAGGCATTGTCGGTCTGGAGGTTGAGGCTGTAGGTGACCATGGCCTGGGCCGAGAAGGCATCGCTGAAGTGATAGGACAGCCCCAGCCCCCCGCCGAACTTCTGGTAGAAGGCATCGTTGAGGCTGATGCTGGTCATGGGGTAGAAGGTCAACTCCAGGCGGCCGCTCTTGGTGAAGAGACGACGGGTCACCGAGGGTATGCGCTCCTTGAGCGAGCGGCCCTGCTGCTCCGCGGCCAGGGCCGGGCCCGCAGCAACCCACCACCCTGCCAGGATCATCAAGGTAATCAGTTTCCTAGCCCTCAATTTCGCTCTCCTCCCTGGTGGACGGACCGGCCCCGGACCCGGCCGGGGCATGTCCCAGATTTGGGAACCTATCGGAAATCCAAGGCATAATCGCGCAAATCGTATGCGAGCAACGAAGCCGCTGTCAAGCAATTATCCGTAAAGGTTTTTCTTGAATTGTCCGCCCCCGGCATGCTACAGCTTCGGTGATCTGGCTGGCAACCAGCAGGCCGGGCCGGCAGGCCGGCGGGAGGTGTTCCGGACATGCGCAAGATCCTCTTTTCCGGGGTGGTGATGCTGTTGGTGGCCGTGCTGGTGGCCTGTGGCGAGGCACCCATCGGCCAGCCCTGCACCTTCTCCTGGCCGCGTGACGACCAGGGAGCGATCGACTGCCAGGCCTACCCCACCTGTGCCCCCCTGCAGGACACCTCGAGTTCTCCGCCCACGGTGAACAATGCCGCCTGTCCCACCGATTGCATCCAGCTGCCCTCGCTGCAATGCGAAAACCTCATCTGCGTGGCCACCCAGATTCCCGGCGACGTGACCCACATGAACGGCAGCTGCAGCACCGACCTGGCCGGTGGCACCGAGTGCACCGATGCCCCCGTGGGCTGCCTGGGATACTGCAGCAAGGAATGCCTCTCCGATGCCAGCTGTCCCAAGGGATACTCCTGCAGCCACATGGCTCCCTTCGGCACCAACCTGAACTGCGAAAACGAGGCCGACTGGGGCACCAGCTGCACCACCACCAGCGCCTGCGTGGAAGCCGGCGCCAGTCCCACCGGCAATCCTGAAGACAAGTGTCCCAGCTCGGTCGCGGGCGATCCCAACTACGACTACTCGGTCTGCGAGCAGGGCAACTTCGCGCGCTGCTGTGCCTGCATCTGTTACCGCTACTGCCCGCTGCTGTCCAAGAAGTTCTGCCGCAAGACCAGCTGGGACGACAGTCTCTTCCCCGATGCCGAGACCACGAACAGCGATTGCAGTTCGGGCTAGCCCGAGGTTCCCTCCCGTCGTTTCCGCGTTGCTGCTCTCCTGCCTGGCCGCCGGGCCGCTCGGGTGCGTCAGTCCCCGCATCCAGGTAGTCGACCAGCGAACCGCCCTGGAAAACCAGATCCTGGGCAGCTACCGGGAGCTGGACCGGGACATGCAGCTGCTGTCCTCGGTCCGCTCCGGGCCGGGCCCGGGCAAGACCGGCACCAGCGAGCCGCGCCGGCGGGCCCTGCGCGCCCGCCAGGAGATGATCTTCCTGCGCGACGACGTCGACGAGCTGAAAGCGCTGGGCTGCCTGGGAGAGGGCAACCGCGGCCGGCTGCTGCCCCGGCCCTGTCGGCGGGCCGCTGAAGGCGACCTGGCCCGGCGCCTGGCCGAGGTGGCCAGGCGCGTGAACGCCGCCCGCCAGGTGGTGCTGCGTTTCGTGGTGGCCACCAGCCCCGATCTCACCGAGGCCGATCTGCCCCAGGTGATCGAGGCCTTCGTACGCCTGCAGCGTGAGCACGCCGCTTCCGGCCACTGGTGGCAAGACGACGCCGGCACCTGGCAGCGCCGGCGCTGATGCGCCTTCCGGCCGTCGGCACCGCCGGCGCACCTGTCAGCGCCCCGGGGCAGGCATTTCCGTCCGGCGCAGGCGGGCCAGCACGCTGTTCAGCCACGGCCCCACCGGCAGGGCCGACAGCCGGAAGGTCTGTCCCTCGAAGCCGCGGATGAGGCGGGCCACCGTGCGCGCGGCCGGACCCATGTCCAGGTCAATGGCCAGGTCCAGCAGGCCGCGGCGCAGCTGCAACGACACCGAGCGTGGGGCCACCTGGTAGCGTTCGATCATCTCGTGCAGGCGGGCCAGGGAGGGATTTCCACCCCCGGGGTCGAGACCCCGCAGCAGGGCCTGCAGCGCTCCCCGGCCGATACTGGTCAGGTGCACCGAGGCGTCGAGTTCGTGGCGGTCGGCCCGGGCGGCCAGGCGCATGTTGCCTCCCACCCTGCTCTCGGTCCCGGCGATGGCGGTCAGCCGGCCCAGGTCTACGTCGCTGGCCTCCAGCCACATTCCCAGGGCGCGCCTGTCGGACGGCGCCAGTACCAGTCCCAGCTCGGCGGTGACGTCTCCGCCCAGCAACCCCAGGCGCAAACCACCGACCCGCAGCAGGCCGTGGTCCAGCTCGATGTCCGCCCGCGGGCGCTCGAGCCGCAGGCCGCCCAGACGCACCTCCTGCGCCCGTACCCCGCTGGCCGGTGCCCGCAGCGGTCCCAGCGCCTGCTCGTAGGCGGAACGGGGCCTGACGGCGGCCAGCCGGCGTTGTTTTTTCCCCAGCAGGGTGACGCCGCCGCCGTGCAACTGCACGTCCTGGCGCACCTGCACGTGCCCCGCCAGGCGGCGGGCGCTGAAACCGGGAGCGCCGACATCCAGGCCGGCGAACTCGAAGTCGCCGCTCAGGGATACCTTTCCCTGCCCCGCGGAACGCACTCCCAGCTCCGCCGCGGCCCGGCCTCCCAGCACCAGCCCGCCTCCCCAGCGCACCGGCCGCCCGGCATCGAGACGCACTCCCAGGGAACCCGAGAAGGAAAAGCGCGGCGGCCAGGCCGCGGTGTCGCTCACCAGCGCCTGCCCCTCGCCCTCGATCTCCAGCCCCGCCGAGGGCAGGCGCAGAAACAGCCGCCGCAGCCGGCCTTCCTTGCCCGCCAGCAGGCTGCCTTCGATCTCCAGCCCCACCCGCTTCCAGGGCTGCCCGGCCAATCGATCGAACCGCAACCGCCCGGCCCGGGAGGAAAGCCGCAATCCCACCTGGGAATTGCCGCGTTCCAGGTGCAGGTCGACGTCTACCTGCCGCGCGCCCAGTGGACCCGCCCGCAGCCGTCGCGCCACCAGCTTGCCGGATACGGCCAGCTTCTTTCCCTCCAGCTGCGGCCAGGAAAGCTGCAGCCGCCCGCTTACCCCGGCGACGGCGATTCCCTCGTCCTCGAAGGCCAGCTCCTCGAATCGTACCGTGGCCTCGGCGCCGGCACGGGCCTGCGCCCCCGCCGCCGGCGGCAGGCTGCCATGAAGGCGGCCCGCCAGCCGCAGGCGCCCGGACAGTCGCCCGGGAAGTCTCCACAGCGGCCGCAGTCCGGCCACCGCTGCCGGCACCGCCAGCTGGCCCTGCCAGTCGGCGTCGAACTCGCCCGACGGCCGCCGCCAGGAACCGCTAACCTGCAGCGTCCCCAGCTGCTGGAATTCCCAGCGAGACCGCTCCAGCACCAGCCGCTGCCTGCCGGCCGCCAGTCGCATCTGCAGCCGCAGCGGCCCCGGCAGCCGCAGCGGCCGTTGCCGGAAGGCGGCCAACCGCCGAACACCCGCCCGCAGGCTTCCCCGGAAATTGCCGCCGGCGCCCATCCTGCCGGAGACGGTGGCCGTGATCCCCTCGGCCCGCACCGGCCCGGACTCCAGGCGAGCGGCGGCGAGCCGGGCCTCGATGCCGGCGCCCTCCGGCAGCAAACCACCCGGGGCAACGGCCCCGATGGCCAAGTCGGCTTCCAGGCGCGGTGCGATCACCCGGGTGCCGGCCAGCCTTACCCGGGCGGCCCTTCCCTCCAGGTTCAGGCGCCGCCTTTCCGGCGCCTCCGCCTCCGGCCAGGTGAGCCGTGCCACCAGGTTGCCGGCCGTCACCGTTCCCAGCTTCAACCGATGACAGTGCAGGTCCACGACGGCATGCTCGAGCTCGATACCCGCACCGCCCGGGCCGTCGCTCATGGCTACCCGGCCACCCGCGGTCAGCCAGGCCGACTTCGCCCGCCAGCCGGGCCCGGCCAGGGAGTCGAGCTGCAGCCGGGTTGCGGACAGGCGACCGCTGAACCCGCCTCCTTGCCGCTCCGCCGTCAGGCGGCTGCTTCCCTTCAGGCCGCCGGCCACCAGCCCCCCGCCCGCGAGTTGCACTCCCTCCAGCACCAGGCGGGCGGCCGACTCCAGCCTACCGGACAGGTCTCCCCGGGCCCGGCCCTCTTCCACGGCCAGGCGGCCGGAGATGCGCATGCCCAGCCGCCGGGCCAGCAGATCGAGCAACCACCGGGGAGGGTGCAAGGAGTATTCCGCCCGCCAGTTCCACCCCCGGCCCAGCCGCCCGCTGGCCCGCAGCAGGACGTCCTGCTCCTGCCGCAGGCGCAGCCGCTTGACGACGAGGGGTCCTGCCGGCGGGGGCCAGGCTCCTTCCAGCTCGGCCAGGAGCACCAGCGGGTGGGCCTGGCCGTCGTCCCAGCGGCTGTCTGCCAGCCGCAGCTCGATGTCGGCCTGCCAGCGGTCGTCGTCCAGCAGCGCCCGCAGGCGGCCGCCCAGCCGGCAGGTGAATCCAGCCATGCCCCCGCCGCCCAGTTGCAGGTTGCTCTCCTCGGGCGGCGGCCAGTCCAGCTCGAGTTCCACCCGCCTGCCCCGCTTGCGGTCCAGCAGCAGGCGGGCATCGAGTCGAACGCCGGCCAGCGCCAGCCGCACCCCCGGGAACAGGAGCCGTACGGAACCGGCAACCAGTCTCAACCGTCGCACGTCGAGATCGAAGTTCAGCTCCCCCGCATCGGCCGGCCCGCCGGAGGAATCGGCGGCACCGCCGCTACCGGCCAGCAGGGCCCCGACATTGAGCACACCCGCCTGTTGCTCGACCCGAAGCGCCGGTCCTTCGAGCACCACCTCCCGCACCAGCAGCCGTCCCCGCAGCAGCTGCAGGGGCGCATAGCTGAAGCCGATTCTCTCCACCGTCAGGACCGGCTCCGCGAATCCCGGCGGGGCCCCCAGGCGCAACCCTTCCAGGGAAAAACCGCTCAGCAGCCCCACCTGCAGGGGCCCGGAGTGTACCGGCGCCCCCAGCAGCCGGGAGACCTCGTCCAGCGCCAGGCGACGTATCTTCTCGTCGGGCAGAAACAGCAGCAGCGCCAGCCAGGCCAGCAACAGCAACCCCGCCAGGCCGGCCGCCAGCCACAATCCCAGCCGGGCCAGCCGTCCCGCCAGCCGGCGCCGTTTCTTTTCCTCTGCCCGGACCATCACCCGCCGATGATATTCTCAGCCGGCAACCGCTGTCCAACCCGGCCGGGATGAACCCCAACGTTGCAAAAAGCAACGTTGGGGTTTAAAGATGAACCAGTGCCGGTAAGGAAACCTGGAACATGCTTCGCAAACCGCAGAAATCACAAAAAGATGATTTCCGGGCCGTTACGCGCAGCGCTGTCGGGGCCCGCCAATTCAACCTGCAAGACTTCAACCCCGCAGTTGCTTATGCAACTGCAGGGTGAATTGACAGCCTCCCGGCAACGTAATAACGTTGACACATAGCAAGGCACCTCGAGATGGCA
>QMME01000121.1 GCA_003647095.1 Deltaproteobacteria bacterium | reverse complement strand
GGCCCAGCAGGTCGAAGATGGTCTCTCGCAGCCCAGTCGGGGAAAAGGGTTTTTCGATGAGCATCACCGCCTTGCGGCGCAAGCGCTCCTTGGCGGCAGCGGTGAACACCCCCCCCGTCATGAACAGGAAACACCGTGCCAACCGGGGATTGTTCTTCATGATCCAGTCATGCAGGTCAAACCCGTTGAGCCCGGGCATGACTACATCGCACAACACCAGGTCGAAATTGCTGTCGTGCTCGAGTTGCGCGATAGCTTTCTCGCCGCTGTCGACAAAAACGATTCGACAGTGCGGTTCGAGAATCCGCCTGATGGCACGACCCATGCCGGCATCGTCGTCAACTACCAGTACCCGCGGTGTCGCTTGACCACAACGGCGGTTGAAGTTCCGGTGTTCTTCCGTCGGTGGTGCTTCCGTGCCTTCGGCCACCGGCAGTACCAGGGTAAACTCGCTACCTTGTCCCACGGTTGACTCGATACGAATGTGGCCCCCGGCATCGTCGACCACCTGCCTGACCACGAACAACCCCAGGCCGGCCGTGGTGGCATCGCTCCAGGAGGAGTAGTCGGGCTCGAAGATCATTTTCTGTTCGTCAGCGTCCATGCCCGCCCCGTTGTCGCGCACGGCCAGACACACGCTCTCTCCCTCCCGAAACGTGCGCACGACGATTTCGCCGTGCCCGCAGCCTCGCTTGTCGATGGCCAGGGCGGCGTTCTGCAGCAGATTGACCACGGCGTGGGCCAACTGGGAAGAGGTCACCCGGGCCCGGGGCACCTGGCCCAACTCCCGCCTGACCCGGGCCCGAAAACGCAGCTCTTCTTCCATGAGAGCGAGGGCCCGTTCCACCACGGTATTGACCTCGGCCGCGTCGGCGGGTTGTTGCTGACTCACGAATTCCTGAATACTGCGCGAGATCCTGATGAGCCGTTCGCTCGCCTGCCATATTTCTTCCAGTTGCGCGTGTAGCCGATCGGTGCGGCGGTTTTCCTCGTCGGGGCCGGAGGAGGAGAAGATCTCCCGGGCGCGTTCCTGGCCCAGGCTATTGGCCACCTTCATCCAGGCCCTGCTCAGTCGCGCCTGTAGTTTCGACACCTGTTCGATCATGTCCCTGCTGTTGAGCAGCAGTATCGACAGGGGATCGTTCAAAGAGTGGGTGATGCTTTCCAGCATGACCCCGGCGCTGGCCAGGCGGTCGGCCACGCGCAGGCGCGCTTCCAATCTCCGCCGGCTCTCGACAGCGCGGCAGGCCAGCCCCACACCCTGTTCGCCGAGATCGATCACGCCCAGTTCGCAGTAGTGGTAGCCGCCGCCGGCGCGCCGCAGCCTTCTTTCGACAAACACGGTGCTGCCCGCCCGCAGTTCGGCCACGCGTCTTTCTACATCGGTCAAATCCTCGGGATGGATGAAGTCGGCCAGGGCGCGGTCCAGCAAATCGGAGCGCTGCCTCTCCAGGATCCTGGCGGCGGCCTGGTTGCATTCGACGATCCGCCCCTGCCGGTCGAGCAGGAAGAAGCCGATTCCGGCAGTGCGCGCCCATCTCAGAATGAGATCTTCGAGATCGTGCTCTCCCAACGTCTCCCGCTCCTCCACTGTGACCAATTTGGTACAAAATCCCGGCGACTAGTATACCACAAACGCACCGGATGAAAAAAAGTTGTCGGGGGCACACAACCGCGTCGCGTAACGACGCTTCGCGCACGGGGACACCCCACCTCGCCCGGGATCGGTGGGTGTCGAGAGAGATATTCTAACACTGTTATAATTGTTAGAATAAGATCGATAAGATATGTAGTGTATGCAGATATCCGGCCATGTGGGCGTCGTACCCGCAAATTTCGCCGATCACCCCTCCATCCGCCGGGAGAACAACGGCCTGTTAGAACGGGGCCGGCGCACCAGCGGGCATTCCGGGTCGGGGGTGAAGAAATCGCCGTTGACATGCTCGGCCACCACGTGGCAGCCGCCGCGGCAGATGTCGAGGTAGCGGCAACTGCGGCAGGGTTCGGGAGCACGGCGGGTCCAGTCGTCGAACTCCGGAAACAGCCCCGGCCCGCCCAGCCGCCGGAAGTCGCGCGGTTGCGCCGGCCGGTGGAAGCTGCAGGCGGTCAGGGCACCCCGGCCGTCCAGGGAAAGCAGCCAGCTTCCACCCACGCAGCCGGCCAGGCCGATGCGGCGCAGCAACGCGGGAGAGAACCCCGCCGCACACACGAAGGGAGCGAAGGAGCAGTCGAGCCGCACCGTCATCAGGTGGCGCAGGGCCAGGGCCAGGATGCGGCGCACCAGCACCCGCCCCTGTCCCGCGGTCAGGGCCATCGCGGCATAGTCGCGGCCGCCGCGCCCGGCCGGCTTGTAGCGCAGCAGTTCCACCGAGCGGATCCCCTCCCGCCGCAGCGCCCGGAAGATCTCCCCCAGGTGATCGCAGTTGTGACGAGTGAGCACCAGGTTCACCCCCACCCGCGGGTGACAGGCGCGCAGGATGCGCAGGGCCATGAGCCTGCCGGGCGACCAGGGGGGGCGGCCGTTTACGCCCGCGCCGGTGCCGGTGCCGTCCAGATTCAGGTGCACCTGCTCGAACACCCGCAGCCTCGCGGTCAGCCGCGGCGTCACCTGCCGGCCCGAGGTGGACAGGTTGGGCAGCATGCCCAGCCCACGGGCCCGGGCGGCGAGGCTGGCCAACCGCTCGAGCGGCACGTCCTCGCCCGCTCCCAGCGCCAGGTGAAACACCCCCATCCGCGCCAGGCGCCCGAGCACCCATACCCAGTCGGCATCGCTCATGGTATCGGCGGCGTCCGGGCGGGCGTCGATGTAGCAGCCGCGGCAGCCCTGCGAGCAGCGGTGGCCGATGGTGAGGTGCACCTCGAAGGGAGCCGCCGGGTCCAGCCTGTCGGTCGGCCGGCCCAGCATCACCAGCAACCGGGGCCGGGCCAGCGCCACCGTCCAGCCGAAGGGCTCCCTTCGCAACCGTGGCCGAAGCAGCCTACTCGCCAGGCTCATGCTCATGCCTGCGCGACAATACCCAGCGCGCCAGGGTACCGCCCACCAGTGCCAGCACGCCGGCCAGCGCCCCGCCCAGCAGCAGCCAGGTGACGTTCACCCCCAGGGAGCTGGAGTTGGGGTTGGAACCGGAACGTACGGCCAGGAGCCCGGGGGACTGCTTGTCGCCACTGTTCTCGGGTGCGGCCAGCTTCATTCGCTCACTCCGAACTTGAGGGTATCCAGCACTTCTCCGATCATTCCCGCCTGCCCCAGCGCCAGCACCATTATCGCCAGGCTACCGACCAGCAGCAGCGACAGGCGCACCGCCAGGCGAGCCCCGCCCCGGGGAGGGCGGGCCGATTTCCAGCTCCAGCCCGCCGGCAGCAACAGCGGCAGGTGCAGCCCGGCCATCCAGCCGAGCGCCCGGGCGGTCATGCGCGTGCCACTGGCCGCCCAGGCGATGAGCCCGGCCATCACCACCAGGTAGACCAGGGCCTCCACGGGAGGCAGGAACAGGCGCGCCCGGACCGGGCCGCCGCGCCGCAAGCCCAGCAGGAAGGCCAGCCAGGTCCAGAGCAGCACCAGGGCATAGACCACGCCCGCGACCAGGGGTATGCGCCCGCGGGTGGCCGCGTGGGCCAACTGCTGCATGCCCCCGGCAGCCGCCTGCCGCCACCGGGGACCGAGTTCGCCCAGCCGGCGATAGGCGTCCTCGGCACCGTCGAGGTTGCCCGCCGCCAGGCGCAGGTTGGCCAGGTCGATCAGCGCCCGGGCCGCCTGCTGCTTGTCCTCGCTGGTGGCGGCAATCTGCTGGTAGAGTCTTTCTGCCTCCCGGTCCTGTCCGGTGCGGGCCAGCAGCCCGGCGATCCAGTAGCGGCCCTCCGCGCGCAGGGAAAATTCCGGATGGGCGTCAAGCAGCTTCCGCATGGCGGCGACGGCCTGCTCCAGGCCGACCTTGGCCGCGCTCCTGGTGATGCGCAGGTACTCGCCCAGCACCTGCTCGCCCTGGTCGAGATGGGCAGAGAGCCATTCCACGCGGGTGCGGGCCCGGCGAGCCAGGCGGCTGCGGGGATATTCCTCCAGCAAGCGCCGGTACAGCTCCAGCGCCCGGGCCGGGCGGTAGAGTTCCTCCTCGCACAGCCGGGCCGCCTGGCCCAGGGCATCGTCGGCATAGGAATCCTGCGGATGCTGCCCGGCAAGCTGCAGCAGGCTGGCCACCGCCTGTTCCACGCGACCGCCCTGTGCCTGGCGCAGGGTCCCGTAGAAGACTTCGCGCTGGGAAGGCGCCGCCGGCTGTGGCGCCGCTGCCAGCGCCAGCAACGAAAGCGCCAGTGACATACCTGCCATGTGAACTCCTTGCCGTCTTGACGTGACCCGAGCCCGGCCCCGCCAGTATTCCCGCAGCGGCCGCTTGCTGTCAAACGCGCTCAAGAACTACACCCCGGTGCGCGACCTGTTTTCGCTGCTGGGCGAGCGGCTCAGCGAGGAATGAAGGCGCAGTCGTCCGTGGCCAGGCAGGTGTCGTCCGACCAGGAGCGGCCGTCACTGGCGAAGAACCTGCCGATGGCGTTGATGGCGAACAGGTCGATGTTGAACTGCCTGGCGGGATCGGAGGGGCCGAAGCCATGGGCCCCCTGGGGCCGCATGTAGAGAAAGCGCACCAGCGCCTGGCGCCCGTCGCCCACAAGCCGCCCCAGGCGCAGGGGTGGGTCCAGGCGCGGGGCGGAAAAACCGTCGCCGTCGCGGGAGAGGTTGTCGGGGTCGAGGATGATGTCCCGGTCGTCGTTGAAGGGAGGGCCGGCAAAACGCCGCAGGCGCTCCAGGCCCTCCAGTACCCAGTTTTCCACCAGTACCCTTTGCGGGCTGGTGCCGTAGCGCTCGTCTTCGGCCCCGGGGCCAAAGGGCACCAGGCCGGCGGCCCGGGCCTGGCTCACTCCGGTGGAGATGGGCACGTTCATGTCCCCGGCGGTGAGCACCAGGGCCAGGGCGGTGGCCTCATGCTGCTCGGGGTAGGCCGCCGGCAGCCTCTGGAAAAACAGCGGGGCGTAGTTGACGGGATCGCCCGCGTCCAGGGCGGTCTGGGCGATTTGCACGAAACGGCGCATCTCCGCCGACTGGCGCCGCACCCCGAACCCCTCTGCCAGCGCCCGCAAGGGCTGGCCGGGTGAGAAGGTCTCTCCCTGCCAGTATACCTCGCGGTCGAAGCTGTCCAGGCGGGTCTGCAAGCGGCCCTGGCCGTCGAAGAACTCCACCAGCAGGCGATCGCCCCGGTCGCAGGGCACGGCCAGGCGGAAGCGCAACTGCTCGTCCACCAGGGCCCATTCCTGCTCCTGGTTTTCCAGGTTGCTGAGCCTGACCTGCCAGCCCGGCTGCAGCTCCTCGATGGCCGCCACGGCAACGTTGGTCTCGAAGCGGGCGTCGGGGACGTACTGGCTCAGCAGCAGCCGGCCCTGGGCATCCCGGCTCGACAGCAGCAAGGGACCCATGAACGGGAGCATGGCCATCTCCGGCACCCCGGTCTGCACCGAGCGGATGACGATGTCGGTCAGGCCGCCGCCCGAGGAGATGGGCGCGGCCGCGGCAATGCGCGGTTCCAGGGCCGCCGCCACCGAGGTGACGATTCCCCCCAGGGAGATGCCGAACAGGTAGAAGCGTCCCTCGGGCCCGACGACGTCCACGCGCCCGTCACCGTCGAAATCTCCGGCCAGGCCTTCGAGTTCGGGCCGGCCGTCACCGTCGGCGTCGTGGCTCCAGCGATTCCGGCCGTCGAAGGCGGAGAACACCTGCACCAGGCGCATCACGTCCAGGGCCGCCTGGCGCACGCAGTCGCGGGAACGGAAGGCGTCGTAGGTCCAGAAGTTGCCGGCCGGGTCGGGTTCGCCGTCGTTGTTGATGTCGATGGTGCGGTTGTCGAGCAGCGCCCGGCCCACCGGGGCGAAGCCCTTGGCCTCCAGGGCGGCGTCGAAGAACTGGCGCCAGTCCTCGGGCAGCACCATGCCGTGCAGGGGCAGGTCGACACCCACCGTGGCCACGCCGAACTTGGCCAGCTGCCCGGCGAACCCCAGGGCCTGCATGCGATCGCCGCCGGTTCCGTGCAGGTAGATGGCCAGCGGGAAGGGCTTGCTGATGCCCTGCGCGGGCCGTTCCCGGGGAATGGCCAGGAACCAGGGCAGGTCGTCGGTGATGAGTTCGATGCTGCCGCTGGCGGCATCGAGCGCGAAGGAGCCGTCCAGGCCCGCGATCAGGTAGGGGGTGCGGGCGCGTCCCAGCACCAGCAGGTCGACGTAGGAAAAGGACTCGACCAGGGCCTCGACCACCTGGGGATCGCCCAGCATGGCCCCGGCGATGGGCTCCAGGGCCTCGAGGATGTCTGCGGCCGGCACCGCGTAGGGATTTACGGGGGCGGCGGCCGGATCGCTGTAGGCCACCTCCAGGTCGGTCACGGCGGGGAACTGCTCGGCCAACCAGGCGTAGGGCCCCTGGCCATAGAGGCCCTGGCGTAGCTCGGCCAGGTCGCGACTGGTGGACTGGGTGGTAAAGCTCCAGGCGAAGGCGATGTCGGCAAGGCCCAAGCCCAGCTCGGGCAGCCACTGGCGCAGCGGCTCCAGTTGCCGGCTCTGCGACAGGTGGTTTACGTAGGGATAGGGTGAGCGTACCGGCTGGCCGTCTTCTCCCAGCAGCCGGCGGGTGAGTACCACCGCGTAGCCGTGCTCCTCGAGCAACGGCACCAGGGGGCGCAGCACCAGGGTGTTGCTCTCGCGTTCGTAGCAGGTGAGCAGGTCGTCGACCGGGTCGCCGCGGGGCGGAAAAGTGTTGGGCTCGTCGAGCAGCCCGTCGCTGTCGCGGTCCTCGCCGGCATCGAGTTGGCCGTTGCCGTTGGCATCTTCAGCGACGGTCTCGAACACCAGGTTGGACTCGCCGGCGCGCGGATCGTTGGGGTAGTAGCGGGAGGGCCGCTCCAGCACCAGCGGGTAGGCGCCGTCGCCGACGTCGAGCGGCACCAGGCTGCCGTCGGCAAGGTCTATGAGCAGCACGGCATCGTCGTCGCTGCCGGTCTCGGGACGGTGGCGCTCGAGCAGGTTGGCGACGTCGAGGGGCGCGGTGAAGGACACCGAGATGGCCGCGAAGGGGGAAAACCCGCTCAGGCGGTCGAAGCGCCGGCGGAACTGCTCTTCCATGCGGGTACTGCCCAGCAACGAGGCGTTGACACGCCGGCCGGTGGGAGAGGTGGGGTCGGCCCGGGTGGCCAGGTCGTTGGGAAAGGGAATGTCGGGGAAGGGGCGGTGGTCGAAATCGAACACCACCTGGGGACCGTCCCCGGCAGGCGTTTCGCCCAGTCCCGGGCCCAGGTCTGTGCAAGCGGCCAAGCCCGTCAGCAGTAGCAGCGCCAGCGCCCGCCTCATTGCTTCTCCGTGGTCATGAAGTCGTCGGGAACCAACAGGCGCAGGGCCCGGGGCAGGATCTCCAGTTCGATGGGCAATTGGCCCGGCTGCTCGCCGTCCATGTCGATGAGTACCCGCTCGGGGCTGCGGGCCACCACCCTGGACCCGCGCCAGTGGCGGACCTTGTCGAGGCGCAGGTGGGTGCCCCGGTAGATGGTGCCGGTCTTGAGCATCAGCTCGCCCTTGCTCAGGTCGCCGAGTACGACCACGTCGAACAGCCCGTCGTCCAGGCGGGCCCGAGGCGCCACCCACATGCCGCCTCCGAAGTACTGCCCGTTGGCCACGGCCACGTTGACCACGCGCAGGGAACCGGTAAACACCTTCTGCCCAGCGCCGTCCTGGACTTCGAGATCGACCTGCTGGTTGCGCCAGCGTCCCAGGGCCTTCAGGGTGCCCAGCATGAACGACACCTTGCCGCCCAGCGCCTTGGTGGAGTTGTTGACCCGGTCGTCGACCAGGCCGCCCAGCCCGAAAGAGGTGATGTTGATGAAATGGCGAGTCAGCGGCCGGCCCGAGTCGTCGTGGAAGCGGGCCCGACCCAGGTCGATCTCCACCTGCCGGCCGGCGGCCAGTACCTGGCCCCAGCTCTCGGCGGCCAGCCCGATGCCGAGGCTCTTGCGCAGGTCACCGCCGGTGCCCCGCGGCACCAGGCCCAGGCAGGCCTGCCCGCCCAGCGGCTTCCCCTCCTCGGCAAAGAAGCCGTTCACCACCTCGTTGTTGGTGCCGTCGCCGCCCACGGCCACGATGCGCCGACAACCATCCCGCAGGGCCTGGCGCACCAGGCCGGTGGCCTCTCCGGGGCCCGAGGTGAGGCTGGCGCGGAATTCACCCAGGTAGTGGCGCAGTTGCTCGGCCAGGCGGGGCCAGCCACGACCCGTGCGCCCGTTGCCGGAGTTGGGATTGACTACCACCAGGGTGTCGCCAGCGGTGCTCATGTTATTGCTCCAGTTCCCGCACCAGCCATTCGCCATCGCGCTATTCAATCCCCTTCCGCCTGCCCGTTCGGGCAGGAAGAAGGCCGAACCTGCGTTGATTATCCCGAAAGAAGCCTCGCGAATTCAAGATCTGTCTGAACGGCGGCACGCCGGCGCCTGCCCCCCCCATGCTAGCATCTCTTCTCTATCCCGCTGTCGAGCTCTGATCAAACCACACCGCTTTCGTTGCAGATTCTCCCTCATGCGGCTAATATGCGTCGATCGTGTCTCGCACTGCAGAGGAGGACGTCTTGCCAACATCTCGCAAGTTGCCCGTGCCCACGATACTTCTGGCAGTACTACTTTTCCTGAACGGCTGCGAGGCCTTCCTCACCCACCGCGGGGGTGAGGGAGAACCCTGCTTCGGCGACGGCAGCTGCGCTGCGGGCCTGAGCTGCAACGGCAACAATATCTGCGTGGGCGAGTCCGGCCGCCTGAACGGCCAGGACTCTGACACCGACGGCGTTCCCGACGGCACCTTCGCCGCCCGGCTTTCCTACCCGGCTCCGGCCGGGGCATCGTGGGTGGCGGCCGGGCACTTGAATGCCGATGCCGTGCCCGACCTGGTGGTGACCAACGCGTCCGCCGGCAGTGTCAGCGTGTACACCGGCGGCGGGAGCTACTGGCCCTGAACAAGACATGGAAAACAACTCAATTAGCGAAAGGACACTGGACATGATTACGAAGCTGGCGAGAAACTGCGTGGTGGCGGCCGGGTTGGCCGCCGTGCTCGGCTGCCTGTCCCCGGCCGCCGCCGCCGACAAGATCCCGGTGGCCATCATGGAGTTCACCACCAAGGGCGGGGTAACCCAGCAGCAGATGGACGCGCTCGGCGACCTGCTGGCGGACACCGTGCGCAACCTGGGTCGTTACCGGGTCATCGGCTCCTCCGACATCAAGTCGGTGCTGCTGGCCCAGGAGAAGCGCTCCATGGTCACCGGCTGCAACGACATGAACTGCATGGCCGAGATCGGTGGAGCCCTGGGGGTGCGCTGGATGGTGGTGGGCAACGTCTCCAAGTTCGGCAGCGCCTACCTGCTCAACATCAAGCTGCTCGACGCCCAGAAGGTCAAGGTGATCGGCTCGGAGTCGGTCAAGGTCACCGGCGGCGAGGAGGAACTGCTCGACGCCGTGCCCAAAACCACCCGGCGCGTGTTCACCAAGGGAGCCCGGGTGATGTTCCCCCGGGATGGCGCCGCCACGACAGCGGGAGCGGGCGGGGGAGGCGACCCCGGCCTGGAGATCTCCCGCCAAGTCTCCCGGCCCATGTCTCCCGGCCGGCTCTGGGGTCACATCACCTTCTGGTCCGGCCTGGGTCTGGCCGCCTTCGGCGGGGTAGGGCTGTGGCAGGGCAAGTCGGCGGCCGACAAGTACGCCGACGGCGACATGGGAGCCTGGGACACCTCGCGTACCTGGACCGGCATGGGCTTCACCTGCCTGGGACTGGGGGCGGCGGCCATGGTGACGGGAGTAGTGCTGTGGCTGCTCGACCCGGGAGCCGAGGAGCACGGTACCACGGCGGTGCTGGCACCGCTGCCCGACGGCACGGGTACGGCCTTCACCCTGACGGGGAGATTCTAGGATGGTGGCCCGACTCACTGCGGTCCCGGCGCAGCTGCTGATACTGTTGTCGCTTGCGGCTTGCGACGTCTTCCTGCCCGACGGCGGTGGTTCCGGCCAACCCTGCATCGAGAACCCCTCCGGGCAAGAGGCCTGCCGGGGTGAGCTGGTCTGCTGCGCGGGCACCTGCCTGCCGGAGTGCCCTGACGGAGGGGTCGACGGCGGTATCGACGGCGGCGATCCCGGCGGCGATCCCGGCGGCGATCCCGGCGGCGACCCCGGAAGCGATCCCGGCGGCGATCCCGGCGGCGATCCCGGCGGCGACCCCGG
>QMME01000120.1 GCA_003647095.1 Deltaproteobacteria bacterium | reverse complement strand
CTGCTCGGGGGTGGGCCCGCGGGGCCGGGTGGCCAGCTTGACGATTCCCAGCACCAGTATCAGCGCCACCACTCCCGCCGCCACCAGGAAGAGGCGGTTTTTCTTCAGCCGCCCCAGCGGGCTGGCCACTGCCTGGGTGCCTCTTTCCACCCGAGCGGTCTCCAGCATCATGGTCTTTTCCACGACCCCGCCCGCTCCCTGCCCGGGCAACCGGAAGGTCAGAACGGCGTCTCCGATGCCGATGACGTCGCCGTCCTGCAGCACCGCCTGCTCGACCTTCTCGCCGTTGAGCAGGGTGCCGTTTCCCGACTGCTGATCGATGACGAGCCAGCTGTCGCCCTGGCGCTCGATGACCGCGTGGGTACGGGAGACCAGCCGGTCGGGAATCACCGCGTCGCATTCCGGCGCCCGGCCGATGACGAAGCGGTCGCCGCCAATCTCGACGTCGGAGCTGGAACCGTCGGGCAATTCCACCAGCAACATGGGCACCGGGGGAGGCTCTTCCCCGCCCACCTCGGCCACCGGCAGGATCTCGGTCTTTTCCTGGCCGCCGGCCGGCGGCGGTGCGGCTTCCGCCTCCGCCCCGGCCGGAGGATCGATCTCGCCCACGAAGGTGGCCACGGAGTCGGCCACGGCGGCGGGATCCCCCCCCACCACCAGGGCATCGTCCTCGCCGGAGAGATCGGGCGGTTCGGCGGCCAGCATGTCCACTTCCCCGGTGCTTTCCTCCTCGTCCAGCGGCGGCTCTTCTCCCGCCGGCGACACGTCCTGCAAGCCTCGTCGTTCCAGTTCGCGATGGATGGGACCAGATTCTTCCTCGACCGGGGTGTCCGCCGCGAACTCGGCGGGTGGCTCGCCGCCGGGCGGCATGTTCTCCACGGCGGTGGTTTCCCGCTCCCCGGGCAACGGGGGCGGGCCTCGACGGCTGCGTCTGCGGCTGGTCATTTGCTTACCTGCCTTCCATCGTCAGTACAGTCCATCGACCTTGAAAAACTGCCCGGGCCGTACCACGTCCTTGGCCTGTACGAATTCCTTGGGCTCCTCCCCGCGACGAAAGGCCTCCACCACCGAGCCGGGGGTGTCGGGCCGGGCCAACAGTCCGGTGGCCGGGTCGATGCGGGCCAGGGTGATGCCGGCGGGCACGTCGAACTCTGCCTGGGGCCGGCGCTCCAGCACCCGCTTCATGTAGTCCAGCCAGATGGGCAGGGCGGCCCGCGAGCCGTTCTCCCCGCGCCCCAGGGGATCCTTGGGTTCGTCGTGTCCCACCCACACCCCGGTGACCACGTCGTGGGTGAAGCCCATGAACCAGGCATCGGCCGAGTCGTTGGTGGTGCCGGTCTTGCCGGCGGCCGGCTTGCCCAGCTGCCGGGCCCGGGCCCCGGTGCCCCGGGTGGCCACCCCCTCGAGCAGGTGCACCAGGATGTAGTTGGCCTCGGGTGAAATCAACCGGGGCATGGGGTTGGACACGCGGTCGTAGGCCCGGTCGAACTTCTCGTCCCAGGACTGGTAGGGATCCTTGTAGGACTTGCGGTTGAGCAGCACCCGGCCGAAACGATCGGTGACCTTGCCGATCATGGTCAGGGTGGGCTTCTTGCCCCCCATGTTGAACACGCTGTAGACGTTGAGCAGGTCCCAGGGCTTGACGCAGGAGCTGCCCAGGGCCAGCCCCAGTTCTTCGCGCAAGCCTGTGGTTATGCCCAGCTTGTGGGCCCAGGCTATGGCTTCCTTGACTCCCACCTTGTCCATCACCTTGATCGATGGGACGTTCATGGAGTGCACCAGGGCCTCGTAGACGGTGACCTTTCCCTTGTACTGGCGCTCGTAGTTTTCCGGTTTCCAGCGGTTCTGGTTCTCCGGGTCGTCGTAGACGATGGCACTGTCGATGATGATGGTGGCCGGGTTGAAGCCGTGCTCCTCGATGGCCAGGGAGTAATGGATGGGCTTGAAAGCGCTGCCCGGCTGGCGGCAGGCCTGCAGCACGCGGTTGAACTCGCTGTCGGCGAAGTTGTAGCCGCCGATCAGGGCCCGCACGTAACCCAGGCGCGGCTCGGCCGACACCAGGGCTCCCTGCACACCGGGGATCTGCTCCAGGGAAAACAGCGGCGGCGGTGGCCCCTGCTTGGGCAGCGGCAGCAGCTTGCGGGCCGCCGGCGCTTCACCCACCAGCAGTTTCTTCAACTGCGCCCGGCGTACCAGGACGAGATCGCCGACCCGCAGCACCTTGCGCACGTCGGTCACCCGGGCCCGGGAACTCTGGTAGTGCACCGTGGGATCGGGCTTGCGGGCCCAGCGCATGCCGAAGACGGGCAGCAGGCCGTGGCTCAGGCCCACCGCCACCCGGGCCCAGTTCTCGTGTACCTCTTCCACCACCGCCGGGTAGGCGGTCCCGCTGGGCAGCTCGGCGAGCCCGCGCCGCTCCAGCCACTGCTGGGTCTTCTTCAGGAAGTCGGCGCGCTTTTCCGCGTCTTTCAGGTTCAGCAACGGCCCCCGGTAGCCCTGGCGGTGATCGAGCACCCGCAGGCCGCGGTTGACGGCCAGCTGGGCGGAGTGCTGCCAGTCGAGGTCGACGGTGGTCTCCACCCGCAGGCCGGCCTCGTAAACGCCCTCGGTGCCGTAGCGCTCCTGCAGCTGGCGGCGCACCTCCTCGGTGAAGTAGGGAGCCCGGCGGCGGAAGTAGTCGCTGATGGGATGGGCCGCGAGCGCCGAGCCGGCCGCCTGCTCGAGCCGGGCCTGGTCGATGTAACCTTCTTCCCGCATGCGTCCCAGCACGTAGCGGCGCCGGCGCAGGGCCTCTTGCGGCCTTTCGACCGGGTCGTAGTCGGAAGGCGCCTGGGGCAGGCCGGCCAGGGTGGCCATCTGCGGCAGGGTCAGCCTCCAGACGTTGCGGTGGAAGTAGTTGCGGGCGGCCGCCTGGACACCGTAGGAACCGTGCCCCAGGTAGATCTGGTTCAGGTAAAGGTAGAGGATGTCTTCCTTGCTGAACTTGCGCTCCAGGCGCAGGGCCAGCACCGCCTCCTTGAACTTGCGGGTGAAAGTCTTCTGGCGACCGATGAAACTCTTGGCCACCTGCTGGGTTATGGTGGAGCCGCCCTGGACGATGTGCCCGGCCTTGATGTTCTTGATGGCCGCGCGCAGGATGCCCAGGGGATCGATGCCGCCGTGGGAGAAGAAGTTGTCGTCCTCGGAGGCGATGAAGGCTTCCACCAGATGACGGGGAATGCGGCTGGCGGGCACCACGTCGCGGCGCTCGATGGCGAACTCGGCGGTGAGGATGCCCGAGAGGCTGAACAGGCGGGTGGTGCCGGGCGGATTGTACTGCTCGAGAGCCGGCAGCTCGGGCAGGTCTTCGCGCACGGCCAGGTACAACACCCATACCAGGGAAAAACCCAGCACGCCCCAGGTGACCAGGCAGGTGATCACCCACAGCGACAGGCGCTGCCACAGGGGGCGCTGGGGCCGGGGATTGGCTACCACCAGCCGGGCCGGGGTGGGGTTCTTTTCTTCCCGCGGGGGCATGGTCACGCTCCGTTATTTCCCGGGGGCGAGTGTATGTCCGCTGACGGGGTGAGTCAAATCGTCGGTCCAGCCGCTGTTTTCCTACTCCGGCCAGGGACGCGGCGGGCGCCTCCACACCCGCCCGAGCAACCAGGCCCCGGCGACGAACATGGCGATGCACAGCCACTGGGCGGCGGTCAGGCCCAGGTAGCGCAGGTCGACGTTGCCGAAGCTGCGCGAGCGCAGGAAGTCGAACCCGAAGCGCACCGGCGCATACAGCATGGGCACCACCGCCAGGAAGAAGCCGTCCGGGCGGGGCTTGCGCCCCAGCAGGCGGGTTACCGGGTAGAGCACCAGCAGGGTGAACAGGAACTCGTAGAAGCCGAGATCGTGGCGCGGCCCGCCCGGGTAGTTCACCGCCAGGAAGAAGTCGGTGCGGATGCCGGGATGGTCGTGGGCCAGGCTGCAACCCAGCCGGCCGAAGATCCAGCCCACGATGACCCCGTAGACGAAGATGTCGGCGTAGGCCAGGTACGACAGCTTCTTCCGGCGGGCATACCAGAAAGAGCCGATGAAGGCCCCCAGGAAGCCGCCCATGGAGGATATCGGGGCCCAGATGAAGAAGATCTCCCAGGGCTTCTCCGCCAGCCGCTCCGGGAAGTAGAACACCATGGAGACGATGTGGGCCACGGCGAAGGCGGCCAGCAGCATCCAGATGGCCATGGAGTGGGCCTCTTCCGGGTCCAGTCCCACCCGGGCGGCACGGCGCTTGGCGGAGAAGAACCCCAGCAGGATACCGGTGGCCACGCATACCCCGAAAGGTTCGATGACGGCTATCTTGAGATCGAGAGACGGTATATGGATGTAAGGTATCATGGCGGGCAGAGTCTAGTACCAGCCGGAGCCGGGCGCAAGAAAGACCCGTTGCCAGATCCGCCAGCCCTCGACCTGGACAGAAAATCTCGTGTTCTGATAGTATAGAAGATTCCCGGGAAGGGAGGCAATTCCTTGCGGAGGGCGATGCAGATCTCCTGGTGCCTGATCGTGCTGGGCCTGCTGGCTCTGCCGGCGCGGGCGGACACCACCATCACCGTCGACGGCGATCTTTCCGACTGGCCGGAAGAGGGCTTCTACTTTCTCGATCCCCAGGGCTACACCCTGCCCTGGCGCGACATCGTCGAGATCCGCGCCACCGACGACAACTCCTCCGGCTCCGACGGCAACCTCTACCTGGCCTTCGAGTTCCGCTCCAACTTCCGGCCCTCGGTGTTCGGCATCGACATCGACGTCTACGTCTCGCTGGACATCGACGGCGACGGCCAGATCGGCGGCCCGCTCGACCGGGTCATCGAGGTCACCGAGGGTACCGTCACCGACGGCGACGGCAACGTCGTCGGCTCCATCGGCGCCATGGCCTACGATCACGAGTTCATGGAGGTAAGCATCCCCTACGCCGTGCTGGGGCTCAGCCACGGCAGCGATGTATTCGGCATCGCCGCCACCACGGTGGGTGTGCCCGGCCTCGACGACCAGTCGCCGGAACCGGGAACCGGCCAGGACGGCTTCATCGTCTACGACGGCACCCAGGAGCCCGAACCGCGGGCGGTGCTGCTGGCCGACCTGGTAGCCCGGTCCGGGCCGCGCGGGGTGATGGTGGAGTGGGCCACCGGCTCCGAGCGTGACAACCTCGGCTTCCAGGTGCTCCGGCGCTCGGGCCAGCACTGGCTGGTGCTCACCCCGCGGCCGCTGGCCGGCCTGGGCTCGAGTCCCCTGGGTCGCAACTACCGCTTCTTCGACGCCGGCGGCCGGGCCGGCGACGCCTACCTGCTCGAGGCCCGCGACGGACGCGGCGGCCGCCAGCAGTACGGCCCGGTCTTCGCCGAGCCGGGGCTGGCACCGCTGCCGGCCATCAGGCCCCGGCCGTCCTTCAGCCGGCCAAGATACCGGCACTCCGCCGCCGGGCGGCCCGCCGCCCGGGATCCCGGCTGGCGCCGGGGCCTCAAGCTGGTGGCCGAACAACCCGGCCTGTATCGCCTGCCCAAGCTGCCCGGGGGGCCCTGGCTGCGGCTCGAGCGCGACGGCGTCCCGGTCGGCCTGGTCGAGAGCGACGGCGCCCACTACTTCCTGGCCGCCCCCCGGCCCGGGCGCCACTGCGACGACGACGTGCTGCACCTCCTCCGGGGAGCGGCCCCTCCCCTGTCCCGCCGCCGGGTGGCGGGCAAGTGCGAAAAGCCGCTGGGCGCCGTTCCCCACACCCTGCGCCTGGCACCGGCAAACACCTATTACATCGCCGCGCCCGGAGACGATCCCTTCTACTGGCAGATGCTCTGGGGCACCCAGCCGGCCGTACTGGAGGTCACCCTGGAGGCCATGGAGCAGGCCCCGGCCGGGTTGAACATCACCCTGGCCGGCATGGCCGCGGAGCACGCCGTGGCGGTGAGTCTCAACGACACCGCCCTGGGCCAGCTGCAGTGGTCCGGGAACCGAAACGTCACCCTCAAGCTGTCCACCCCGGCCGGGGCCTGGCTGCCGGGACAAAACGTCATCGAGGTGGCCCTGGTGCCGGGAGCGGACAACGACCTGGTCTTCGTCGACGCCCTCGAGGTCAACTACCTGCGCCGGCTGGAGGCCGGCGCGGGGGCGCTGTCTTTCTCGGCCCATGCCGGCACCTGCCTGCGCCTCGACGGCCTGGCGGCTGGCCGTACCCTGCTGTTCGAGGTGGACGATCCGCAACGGCCGGTGCTGCTGCAGGGAGCCGGCGGGGATGAAGAAGGCATCGTCTTCCGCGATGACGTCGACTGCGGCTGGCGCCAGCACCGCTACCTGGCGGTGAGAGTGGACGCCGCCCGCGAGACGGCGGAGCCCACCCCCTGGCAGGGCCGCCGGTTGGAGCAGCTGGCCGGCGCCGAGGTGCTGGTGGTAACCCCCCCCGACTTCACCGCTGCCGCCGGCCGCTGGTGCTCCTTCCAGCGCGGGCAGGGCCGCAGCTGCCTGGTGCTGACCACCGTCGAGATCTACGACTCCCTGGCCGGGGGTCGGCCGGGTCCCGAACCCATCCGCCGGCTCATGGAACTGGCACTGAGCGGCTGGCGCACCCCGCCCGGGTTCGTGCTCCTGCTGGGAGGCGCCACCGTCGATCCCAACGGCTACCTGCCGGGCAGCCCGCCCGACTACCTGCCCACCTTCTTCGTCCGCACTGCCCGCGGCTACGAGGCCGCCTCCGACGGCTGGTACGTGAGCGGCAACGACGGCCCGCCCCGGGCGGCCATCGGCCGGCTGGCCGCCGGCAGTCCGCAGCAGGCCCTGGCGGTGGTGGAAAAATCCATCGCCGCCCACGGGCAGCTGGCCGCGACCCGCCTGTCGGCCCTGCTGCTGGCCGACTCCTACAACCCCCTCGATCCGGCCGTGCCCGACGGGCAGTTTCTGCGCGACGCGTTGAACCTGCGCCTGCGCTGCCTGGCCGGCACTCCAACCGCCATCCTCGACAAGTCGAGCAGCGCCGCTCCCCGGCAGGAACTCGTCCAGGCGCTGGAGCGGGGACAGTCCCTGCTGGTCTACCTGGGCCACGCCTATCTCGCCGGCTGGTCCTCGTCGCCGGCGATCCTCGACAACGCCGCCGCCGACGGCCTGCAAAACACCCGCTTTCCGCTGGTGATCTCGCTCAGCTGCTTCGACGGCGCCTTCGCCGGTCCCTGGGCCGAGTCCCTGGGCTGGCACCTGGTGGCCAACCCCGCCGGCGGCGCGGCCGCCGTGCTGGCCTCGTCCTCGCTGTCGGAGCCGGGGGCGCTCAGGCGACTGGGCGAGCAGCTCCTCTGCCGGCTGGCCGCCGGCACGGAGCAGACGCTGGGCCGGCTGCTGCAACGGCTGCCGGCCGACGGCGACGACAAGCTGCGAGAGCTGCTGCGCACCTTCAACCTGCTCGGCGATCCCACCCTGCCGCTGCCCCGTTGAGCGACTTGCAAACCCCGCCCCGCTGGGATATGGCTGGGGTCCGGACTGGAAAACCAAGGAGGAAAAGATGTCGCTCGACTGGCTGACCAGAGACAATGAACTGAAGGATCACGCCATGTTCGGCCCCGGCTACTGGGGCGAGGAGGCGCCCTGCACCAAGTACGAAAAGCTCCCCCTGCGCGATCCCCAGGGCAACGAGGTGCCGGGCCTGTACGTGGGCCGCATCACCCTCAACAACCCGGCCCAGTACAACTCCTACACCACCGCCATGGTCAAGGGGGTCATCGCCGCCTTCCAGTCGGCCTCGGTGGACCGCAGCGTGACCGCGGTGGTGTTCACCGGCGCCGGAGACAAGGCCTTCTGTTCCGGCGGCAACACCAAGGAGTACGCCGAGTACTACTCGCGCCGGCCCGAGGAGTACGGGGAGTACATGGACCTGTTCAACTCCATGGTGGACGCCATCCTCAACTGCAAGAAACCGGTCATCTGCCGCGTCAACGGCCTGCGCGTGGCCGGCGGCCAGGAGATCGGCATGGCCTGCGACCTGGCCGTGGCCTCCGACCTGGCCGTCTTCGGCCAGGCCGGTCCCAAGCACGGCTCGGCCCCGGTGGGCGGCTCCAGCGATTTCCTGCCCTGGTTCCTGACCATGGAAGACGCCATGTGGAACTGCATCTCCTGCGAGCTGTGGTCGGCCTACAAGATGAAGGCCAAGGGAATGGTCTCCAAGGTGGTGCCGGTGCTCAAGAAAGACGGCCAGTTCATCCGCAACCCGGCGGTGGTCACCGACCGCTACCTGGAAGACGGCGAGATCGTCTACGGCGAGTTCAAGACCGGGGAGGAGGCCCGGCAGGCCAAGGATCTGGTCAAGAGCTGCCAGGTGGACCTGAGCGGGCTCGACGCCGAGGTGGACAAGATGGTCTGGCACCTGGCCAACCTCTTCCCCGGCTGCCTGCAGATGTCCATCGAGGGAGTCAGGGTCAAGAAGAAGTTCTTCTGGGACCAGGCCAAGGCGGCCAACCGTCACTGGCTCATGACCAACATGATGGGCGAGGCCTTCCTGGGATTCACCGCCTTCAACACCCGCAAGCAGACCGGCCGCGACGTCATCGACTTCATCAAGTACCGCCAGTTGCTGGCGGAAGGCGCCCTGATGGACGAGAAGCTGTTCGAGCAGGTGCTGCCCGCTCCCAAGTAACTTCCCGGGTACACACCGCCACCCGTTTCCCCGGCACCAGCCCATGGCCGAGATCCTGCTCAACACCGTGCTGCTGCTGCTGTCGGTGGCCCTGCTGTGGAAGGGTTCCGACTGGCTGGTGGAGAGCGCCGCCCGCGTCGGCCACAGCCTGGGCATGTCGGATCTCACCATCGGGCTGACCATCGTCGCCTTCGGCACCTCGGCCCCGGAGTTCGCCGTCACCATCTCCGCCGCCGTCACCGGCCGGGCCGACATCTCGGTGGGCAACGTGGTGGGCTCGAACATCTTCAACCTGGGCTTCATCCTGGGAGGTTGTTCCCTGTTCGCCGCCCTGCGCGCCGAGCGACGCATGGTCTGGCGCGACGGCGGGGTGCTGGTGGGTACGGCGCTGCTGCTGCTGTGGATGCTGCACGACCGGCACCTGTCGCACCTGGAAGGCGGCATCCTCTTTGCCGGCCTGCTGGCCTACGTGGCGGTGTTGTTCCGCCAGAAGCATCACGGCGAGGGCGAGGTGCCCACCGGCCGGGCCACCTGGAAAGACGGCCTGCTGCTGCTGCTGGGCCTGGCCGGGGTGGTGGGCGGCGGGCACCTGCTGGTGGTGTCGGCCTCGTCACTGGCGCGCCTGTTCGGCATCTCCGAGTGGGTCATCGCCGTGACCATAGTCGCCGCCGGCACCTCGGCCCCGGAGTTCGCCACCTCGCTCATGGCCGCCGCCAAGGGCCGGCACGGCATGTCGCTGGGCAACCTCATCGGCTCCGACCTGTTCAACCTGCTGGGGGTGCTGGGACTGGCGGGGATGATCCGCAACCTGCAGATCAACCCGGGGGCCTTTTCCTCGGTGGCCATGCTGGCGGGCATGTGCGTGCTGGTGGTGGTGTTCATGCGTACCGGCTGGAGGATATCGCGCTGGGAGGGACTGGTGCTGATCGCCATCGGGGTGGTGCGCTGGATCCTGGATTTCCTGCTGTAACCCGCCGCGTCATTTCGCAGGCTTGCCTTGGCGGCGGTAACGGAGGGATGCTGGAGGCATACAGGGAGTCGGTGCATGCCTGGAATCGGTGTCGTCAATAACCCCTTCTCGCGCAAGAACCGCAGAAACCCCCGCGGCATCGACGCCCTGGGCTACATCGTGGGCAGCAGCGGCGAATCGGCGGCCACCCGCTCGGCGGACGACATCCACGAGCTGCTCAAGCTGTTTCGCGAACAGCAGATCGAAGTGCTGGCCATCAACGGCGGTGACGGCTCCAACACGCTGGTGCTGAGCGCCCTGGTCGAGGTCTACGGCGACGAGCCCTTGCCCAAGATCGCCCTGCTGCGGGGCGGCACCATGAACATCGCCGCCAACTCCTGCGGGGTCCGCGGCACCCCGGCGGGACTGATGATGAACCTGACCCGCAAGGTACGCGAGGGCATTCCCCTGCAGACCACCTTCCGCGACACCGTCTGCATCGAGAGCCATTACGGTTTCATCTTCGGCTGCGGCTTCGTCTACACCTTCCTGAGCGCCTTCTACGAGCGGGGCAAGAAAAACGCCGTCCAGGCCGCCCGCCTGGTGGGCCGGCTGGTGGGCTCGGCTCTGGTGCGCGGCAAGTTCTACCGCTCGCTCACCGCCCGGCTCGACTGCCGGGTGAGCGTCGACGGCCGGCCGTGGCCCCACGACGGCTACTACGCCCTGGCCGCCTCCACCGTGGAGCAGATCGGCCTGGG
>QMME01000119.1 GCA_003647095.1 Deltaproteobacteria bacterium | reverse complement strand
GCCGATGCCGGCTCTGAGTATCGGCACCACGGCCACTTTCTTCCCGGAGATCTTCTCCACTTCCACCTGCCCGGCCCATCCCTGGATGGTGACTTTTTCCAGTTCCAGGTTGCTGAAGGCCTCGTATGCCAGAAGATTGGTAATCTCGCGGGTGAGATCGCGAAAGCTCGAGGTGCTGGTATCAACACGGCGAAGCAGGCCGAGCTTGTGCCTCACCAGTGGATGGTCAACCACTCGAAGCGCCATGGCATTCCTCCTTTAGTTGCGTGTATATGGCCAAGACGTTGCCCGGTCAAGCGCGGCGTTCACAGGCGGGTGTTGCAATTGGGCCTGTCCCCCGGGTGCCCGGGAGACACCAGTTTCTTGAAGAAATAGTCTTCCTGGGATAAGTCAGCACGCAAAAGTGTCCGGGAGACGAGATGAACAAAGGCTCTTTTGCAAGTTCCTGCATGGCGATTGCGCTGGTGGGATTGCTCTCGCAGACAGGCTGGGCCGGTCAGCATTTTTCCGTGTATTCCGACGACGGCTCGTCCCGGCTCGCCATTTCCTTGATAGCCCAGATGCGCTGGGATTACAGGTACCTCGATGGTGACGACGGGAACTCCGCGAGAACCGAAAACATGCTGCGTTTCAGGAGGTTGCGGCCAGTTCTCACCGGGCGACTCCTCGATGGAGAGCTGTCTTTCAAGCTTCACGTCAACCTGGTGCCAGGAGCACTGGAACTGCTGGACCTGTGGGCCGAATACGGCTGGCTGCCGACCGTGCGCATCCGTCTCGGACAGGCCAAGATCCCCTTTACCCGTCACCGCTTGAATTCCTTCACGACGCAAACCCTGGTCGACTGGTCGGGACCGACCAGGTACTTCGGCGCCGAGAGGCAGGTGGGAATCACCATCCACAATGGCCTGGTCAAACCCGGACGACTCGAGTACCAGCTCGGCTTCTACACCGGTGTCAATGCCCGTGCCTCGAACGGTATCGGCCCGGCACTGGTTTATGGAGAAACCACCGGCAGTTCCTCTTCCCTGTGCAACCCCGCCGATTCGTTGCTGGCTGACATGCATAGTGAAATCGTGGGGCACCTGGCGTTCAACAGCTCCGGCATGGATCCCTCGCAACCACGCGACACACAGGGGGGCCCACCTCGATTCAGCGTGGGCCTGTCGCTGGCATGGGATCTGGCCCCCCGGCCGGGAGAGGACTTACGTCTGCGCCTGGCTCCGGAAGCGCAGCTACGAATGTGGGGGCTGGCCCTGGACGCGGCGTTCTACCTGGGTCTGGCCGACCTGGTTGTCGGCTCCAGCAATTACCGGCCCGCGCTGTATGGAGGACTCCTGGAACTGTCCTGGCAGATCGGAGAGTCGTTCACCCTGGCCAGCCGCTACTCCCTGGTCGCCACCACCTCGGAGGTGCGGGGGGATGCAGCGGAGCGGGATGACCTGCTGGGGAGGGAAGCGGTTGACAGGATCGGCAAAGACCAGGAAATCCTGGTGGGTTTCGCCTGGCAGTTGTGGGGACAGACACTGGTTTGGCAGGTGGACCTGGGTGTCTGGTGGAGGGAAAGGGAGCAGCGGGAAGACTACAGCATGTTTGCGCGTACCCAGCTGCAGTTGTGGTTGTGAAAGATTGCTGGAGTTCCGGCAGGATAACGAGGAAACGCACGGGAGGAAAGCCATGGGCAAGGCCGAATTCGAAAAAGCGCTGGAGGACGTCAAGCGACTTCCCGACCAGCCGCCACAGGTATTGCTCGACCTCTACGGACTTTACAAGCAGGCCACCGCGGGCGATGTGTCCGGGAAGCGACCGGGTCTGCTCGACATGAAGGGTCGGGCCAAGTACGATGCCTGGGCTTCCCGCCGGGGGATGAGCACCGAGCAGGCAATGGATGGCTATGTGGAGCTGGTGGGCAACCTGCTCGAGAAGCACGACTGCTAAGAACTAGTTGCCGAGGCCGACGATGGCGATTACCGCCCCGCCGAATCCCAGCACCATGGCCAGTAGCCGGCGCCAGGTCAGTGGCTCGCGTAAGAACACGGCCGAGAGCATAACCACGAAGATGGTGCTGAGCTGGTTCAACACGCTGGCCAGTGTGGTGTAGGTGTATTTCATGCCGGCCACCCAGAAGAACATGGCCAGGTAGGAACCTACCACGGCAGAACTGACGGTGTATGACCAGTCGCGACTGGGCCGGAAGCAGGCCAGGGCCTGTGCCCGGTAGCGTTTCCGACTGCACTGCAGGAACAGGAAGATCCAGCCACCAGCCAGACGCACGGTGGTGGCCCACAGGGGATCGCTGCGATCGAGCACCGGCTTGGCCATGACGATTCCCACGGCCATCAAGGCCATCGAAAACATGCCCAGCAATGCGCCCAGGTGGATACTCCGGCGTGCCCGCTCGTTTTCGCCGCGTTCCGGGTTCCAGACGCCCGTGAGGATTGCAGCGATCATCAGCAACATCCCCAGCAACACCGCCGGGCCGATGGGCTCGTGGAGGTAGAGGAAGGAGCCCAGGATGATGAACGGGCTGTAGAGGCAGTCGACGATGGCCGAGCGGCCGGCCCCCAGCCTGTTGAGACTGGCAAAGAAAAGCGAGTCGGCGATACCTATTCCCAGTACCCCCGAAATGGCCAGCACGATGACATCACTCGACGTGGTTCCGGCAGGGTACAGTGGTACGCCGGCCACGAGCATGGAGATGGCGAACAGCAGCAGTGCCACCGTGTCCTTGAACATGTTCAGGGGTACCGGGGCCACTCGTTCGCCACTCTTCTTGAACAACAGCACCCCAATGGCCCATAACAGGGCGCAGAGAGTGGAATAGAACTCGCCGGCGTGACTGAAATTGATGTTCAAGCCTCACCTGGCCTGCTTACCCGTGATGGCTACCATGCTGGACCGGCTCAGGCGCAGCCGGGCCATGCCGGCGAGGTTCTCGAGGATGGTACTGGGAATGTCGACGCTCGAACGCCTGGCCTCTACCCAGTGAATGGGGATTTCGGCGATCTGCATTCCGGCCCTTTCGGCGAGAAAGAGCACCTCGGTGTCGAAAAACCAGCCGTTGTCGTGGACATGGGGCAGGAGACTCGCCAGGGCAGGAAGGCGAAAGGCCTTGAACCCGCACTGGGCATCGGAAAAGGTTCGCACCCGCAGAAAGAGACGCAGCATGGTATTGTAGCCGGCCGTAAGAGCCGTTCGCGCCGGGCTGCGTGTTACCTGGGACCTCTTGTGGCGGCGCGAACCGACGGCAATGTCGGCTCCCGCGCTGACCGCTTCCAGCAACGCCGGCAGTGCCCGCAAGTCGGTGGACAGATCCACGTCCATGTAGACCAGTATGCCGGTGTCTCCGCCACTGGCCGCCAGGGTGGCGGCACGGCGCAATGCTCCGCCTCTGCCGGGAGACTGCAGAACCAGAGTGCCGACGTTGCCCAGGCGCCGTGACATGAGTTCAGCGATATGCTCGGTGCCATCGTCGCTGCCGTTGACCGCCACCAGTATGTGCCAGTCACGGTCGTGGAGGTTGCCGCGACAGAAGTGATCCAGGCGCCTGACGGATTCCGCCAGCCGATCGGCTTCGTTGCGCGCCGGCAGCACCACGGTGACCTTTTCGTCTCTCACAATAATGCCCGTCCCCGACCTTCGCCCTCGATGCCGCATAGTGCCAGCAGGCTGTTGGCCAGGTCGCCGATCCAGGGGTCCGGCTTGCGTAGTCGTTTGCCGCAGGCGATGAATCCCGGTGTTTCGGGCTCATGGCTGGCAGCATGGTCGCCACACCAGGCCTTGGGGTTGGGCGCGAAGATACCGGTTGCCGGGGCGCCGCCCAGGGACGTCTCCCAGGAACTGCGCCAGCCGGGTGCGAAGGCCACCTGCAGGTCGGGGGCACGATCCCGCACCCCGGCAGCCGCCCGGTCTGCCACGGGGACGACGGCCCGCACCGGCCGCCGGCCAGTCTCCGGATGGCGTAGCTCGAGCAAGGTCTTGGCTGCCTTTTCGAGCACTGCTTGCCGGGCGGGCCCGGCCGGAACCGTTCCCTTGCCCTCGCGTCCCAGCTGGTTGACGTAGATCTGCCCGTTGCCCAGGGCGTAGGCCGAGGTCCTGGACCAGTCGATTCCCCGCAAAAACTTCATCGCCTGGCCCGCTCTCCGGCGCACCTGCATTCCTTGCTGGACGAGCCAGTTGTTGAGGTGTAGCTGGTGATCGAAGGGATGAAACCCGTGGTCGGACATGACCACCAACTGGCAACCGGCCGGCAGCCGACTTTGCACCCGTCCCACGATGTCGTCCATCAGGCGGTATACCCTGCCTATGGCCCCGCCCCGGGGTTCATCGAGTTGCCGGTAGAACATGTGAGCCGCCCGATCGGTGCCGGTGAACACCGCCAGGGTGACCTGGGGCAGGGCAGTGGATATCTCCCGTAGCAACAGGGAGGCTCTTTGCTGCATGGTGTCGAGCAACTGCTGCAGGAAGACTTCCGCCGGCAACACCCCGGCATTAACCGCAGAGGTGTCGTGTACCCAGCCGACGGTGGACAGGTCATGCTGCTGCACGGACCTGGACAACCACTTGCCGGGCCAGCCCAGGGGCAAGGCGGGACGGCGGGGATCGAGGCCGATGGGCGTGGCGTACAGTTTCAGGTCTGGTGTCACCTCGATGAGGTGAAAACGCAGCCGCCCGGCAAACTGGTGGCCTTCGGCAGTGAAAACAACCTTGAACCAGTTGCTGCGTTGTCCCGGGGTGAGTCGCTGGCGTTGCCCGGCCAGGTTTATTGTCACCTGGTGCGAACGGCGATCTACAACCAGCACCAGGGGCAGGGTCAGCGGCTTACCGCCTGGCCCCCAGGGGCCCTGCAGCGAGGTCCGCACCTGCCCGGACACCACTTGCACGGGCACGATGCGACCACCGGCCGCCCGCGATTTCTTGCCGGCTCGACTGCTCTCGCTGGTGTAATAGGTAAAGGAACTGTTGGTGAAGCGCAGATCGCAGGCGCCCAGGCCGGCTATCACCCGCCCGTGGCGCAACCGGGGGGGGGGATAGGCATAGGGCACGAACAGCATGGTCAGCGAGCGCCCCCGGCCGTCCAGGGTTTGCCAGAAATCACGACCCTGGCGCCTGGATACGGCCCGGGCGGCTCGGTAAGGTGAGAAACGCGGAGGAGAAATGCTGTAGGGAGCGATGGCGGGCAGGTAATTGCCGGCGTCACGGGTCAGGAAGCCGAAAACACCGTGCTCGCCAGGATCACGGCCGGTGGCGAACGTCGACCAGGCGACCGGCGAGTTGGGAGGGCTGGTGGAGGCCAGTGGGCCCAGGTGACCGGAGCGGGCCAGGCGCATCAGGTTGGGTAACATCCCGGCCCGCCCGAAACGTTCCACCAGCCGGGGATCAACTCCGTCGAACCCCAGCAACACGACCGGATGATGTTTGCGCCCGGCCCGGGCCACCAGCGGCCAGCAGGTTGCCTGGGCACCGGCGGCCAGCACGGTCTGAATGAAGTGTCGGCGTGTCGTTCTGGGCACGATCAGTCACTTTCCAGTAATAGTGTGCCGGCCTGCTTTGACGGCCGGCTTGAACCACTGTCGGGCCGATGTTATAGAGGACAAACCCCCGCCGGTCAACAGCATCATTCCTGGTGATGGCGGGGAAGAGGAGACAACTTGCCGAAGGGAAAAGGAATTCGCCTGGCCCGCGGGTTGTTGCGGGCTGCAATCAGCATCGTGCTCATGTGGCTGTTGCTTCGCCACGCCAACTTGCACCGGGTGGCGGACACCATCAAGGACACCCATCTGGGTTGGTTTTTTCTGGCGATGCTGATCAAGGGGAGCGGCATCCTGGCCGGGGTGACGCGCTGGTGGCTCATGTTGCGAGCGCAACAGATACAATTTCGCCTCACTCACCTCGGGGGGGCGTACCTGGTGGGACGTTTCTTCGGCTCCTTCCTGCCCAGCACCATCGGGCTGGACGCCTACCGCACCTACTGGGCGGCGATTCGCTCCCGCCAGGTGGCTCGTACCGTCGCCGTCACGGTGGTGGAAAAGATAATCGGCTTGCTGGCACTGTCGCTGCTGTGCCTGGCCGTGTTGCCTTTCGGACAACGCATGCTGCAGGAAAGAACGACCGTGTTGATGGCGGTGATCATCAGCCTGCCCATACTGGTATCGGTATTGCTGTTGGTACGCCCGGGCTGGTTCGGTCGCCTGTCAGAGAGATGGGGGCGGCGGGGAACCAGGCTTACCGTGGCCCTGGCGAGGATGAGCGACGCCGTGGCTCGCTTCGGCAGGCAACCGGGGACCATGCTGGCGGCTGTGGGCCTGGGATTGCTGGTGCACGGGGGCACCTCGGCCATGTACCTGGCCACAGCCCGGGCGGTGGGAGCCCAGGTGTCGGGCCTGGAGGTACTGTTCGTGGGACCGCTGATGATTGCCGCCACCCTGGTACCGGTGTCGATTGCCGGCATCGGGGTCAGGGAAGGGACCTTCGTCTTCTTCCTCTCGACCGTGGGCGTGCCGGCGGACCAGGCAGTCCTGCTGGGATTCCTTGGTTATCTGGCCGGGGAGATCTACAGCCTGATGGGGGGAGTAATCTGGTTGCTGATGCCTGCAGTCAGGCCCCAGGACGAGCATTCCCTCGTTGACGTGGTATCACGGGCAGCGGCCTGGATGAGCAGGCAGGGTTCAGAAAAGCGGGAGGCCACAAAAAATGAAGTGGCAAGGTAGCATTTCTCCGGGCCGGATACTGGCTGGCGGAACCGGTGGCGTGGGTTGGTCCCTGGCGCTGCTGGGATTGTTGGAAGCCCTCTACCACGCCCCGGGACAACCTGCTGCCTGGTTGTACGGCGCCTGTCTGTATGGCCTGGCCGGTGCCGGATACGGATTTCTGTACGCCCTGTTGTTCGGAGGAAGCGGACGGCGTGATCAGCACGCCTTCGAGATATTCCTCAGCAGGACGATTCGTTGGCCGGTGCTGTTGCTGGTCCTGGGAGCCGGGGGATTCCTGGTCTGGCGTGATGCCTGGGGCGAATCCCTGTCGGGTGCGGGTTGGCTGGGCTGGTTGACACTACTGGCACTGTTGCCTGGCTGCTGGTTGTTGTTGGTGATTTGCAAGCGGTTGGCCCTGGCCTCGGCCGCCCGCCCCCTGGGAGCGATGATCGTTCTGGGACTGGCCTTGCCGGCCGGGTTCTGGGGCAGCGCCGGGCAAGTCGGTCCTCCGGCACTGGTCTTGAAGGAAAACCGGGAGGTCGGAGGGGAAACGGCAAAACAGGGCTCGCCGGTAATCCTGGTTGTTGCCGACGCCCTGCGCGCCGATCAAACCGGACCGTACGCTACCGGGGTATCGACACCCAACCTGGAAGATTTTGCGCGCCACGCGGTGGTTTTCGAAAACGCCTGGTCGGCGGCAAGCTGGACCAGGCCCTCGGTGACATCGATACTGACCGGTCTGCTGCCCCGGCAACACGGAACGGTTCACAAGGCTTCCCGGCTTCCTGGTGACATTCCCACGGTGGCCAGTCTACTCGACAAGGCAGGCTGGAATACCGCGGCCGTGGTAACCAACGTCAACCTGGCACCGGTCTTTGGACTGGGAAGGGGTTTTTCCGCTTATGCCTACCTGGGGCCGGAAGCATTTCTGGGAGCGCCGGGTGCGGCCAGCCGCCTGTTCCTGGTCGAGTTGTGGAGGCTGGTGCGACTCCGTTTCCTGCCCGGGCAACGCCGTCCGGAACGCTACTACGCACCTGGTGAAAAGATAAATCTTCAGGCCGGCAGGTACCTGGAGCAACTCGCCGGAGATGGCCCTTTCTTTCTCTATCTGCACTACATGGAACCCCACGACCCCTATTTCGCCCATCCCTATGACGGCCGGGCGGTGGCACGGGTTGAAACCCCCCATCCTCCGGTGGAGCGGGCGGAGCAGTTGCTGGATCTCTATCGCCAGGAGGTGTCGCACTGGGACGAAATTTTCGGCCAGTTGCTCGAGCAACTGCGCCGGTTGGGTGTCTTCGACAGCGCCCTTATTATAGTTACCGCCGATCATGGAGAGGAATTCGCCGACCACGGTGGTTTCTGGCACGGCACCACGCTCTACCAGGAGCTGGTCAGGGTTCCCCTGATGGTACATTTCCCCGGCGGTTCCGGGGCGGGAACGCGCAGAGCGGACAACGTCAGCCTGCTCGATCTCCTGCCGACGATAATGGCGCAGGCCGGGGGACAGGTCCCGGAGAACCTGTTCGGCTACCCCCTGCAAGCTGCACCACGGCCTGACCGGGTAATAAGGGCCGAGGAGGATCACCAGGGTGCTCGACTGGTAGCGTTGCGGCGGGGGAGTTGGAAAATCATTCACTCGCTGGTGGAAGATCCCCGCGGACAGCCGGAATGGCAGCTTTTCGCCCTGGACGGCGATCCTTCCGAGAAAGACAATCTGGCCGAGCAGCGTACCGGGGTGCTCGAGGAGCTGAAGAAGCTGCTCGAGCAAGGTCCGGCCGCACTGAATCGTGGGACCGAGGATGTCGAGATAGATCACCAGACCGAGGAGCAACTTCGCTCGCTGGGATATACCCAGTGAACCGAACCCCCGGGAGTCATCGCCAACAACCGCCGGAGAGTCAGCTTCTTGCAAACGGCTACTACCAGGCTGCTGGTCGTCGGCTGGGACGGGGCGGAACCGGCATTGGTCGAGGAGATGCTCGAGGCCGGTGAGCTTCCCAACCTGTCCCGGCTGGCTCGCATCGGAACCTATGGTCGTGTGCTGTCGACGGTTCCCGCCAGTTCCCTGCCGGCCTGGACCAGTGCGCTGACAGGTCTGCGGCCCGCCCGCCATGGTGTGGTCGATTTTCTGCGCCGCGACCGGAGAAGCTACCGCCTGCGGCTGTACGGAGCCCGTGATCGGGCAGGGCCCACCGTGCTGGCGCTGGCTACCAGAGCGGGGTTGCGTGCGGCCAGCTTGGGAATCCCGGGAACCCAGCCCGCGGAAAGGGATGTGCTGACGATTCCCGGCTTCGACACGCCGATTTCTGCGAGCGGCTTGCGTTTCTGCAGCCCCCGCTGGTTCGCCGACTGGTTGCGTGGCCGGCACCTGAACTGGCCGCGAGTAGAAGACGAGATCTGGCAGGGACCGGGCTGGCACCGTAGGGTCGCCAGGCAACTGCCGATCAATATAGAAAAGAAGACCAAAATAGTAGAGAAAATCCTGCAAGCCCACCCCGTCGACCTGGCCTGGGTGGTGTTCAACGAGTTCGACACCGCGGCCCATCACTTCTGGGCTTTCCGCGACCATAGTTCGCCAAGAACCCGCGGAATTAGAAGGGGAAACCACGGGGACAGGCCCGGGGTCGGGGATGTGCCGCGGCAGGTGCTGCGTTCGCTGGACCAGGGCCTGGGCCGGCTGCTGCGCCTGGTGGATCAACGGCATGCCCGAGTGGTGGTGGTTTCCGACCATGGTTTCGGTTCCAACCACGACCGGGTGGTGTATATCAACCGTTTCCTGGAACAGACGGGATGGCTGAGGTTTTCAAAGGGCGCCGGCCGGGCGACCCGGGCACTGGCAAGCATGGCGGAAGGGGCGGCGAGGCTGGTCCCAGCCCGGAAGCGAAGCTGGATGATGGAAAATATTCCCGAAAGGGTTGCTCTGGAACTGGAATCTGCCAGGCGGCTGGGCGGCATCGACTGGAAAAAC
The DNA here is from genome assembly GCA_003647095.1 of Deltaproteobacteria bacterium. Taxonomy (GTDB): domain Bacteria; phylum Myxococcota; class B64-G9; order B64-G9; family B64-G9; genus B64-G9. The sequence goes on along the minus strand of QMME01000119.1, from coordinate 703 downwards.
AGCGCGGCTTTCTCCGACGAGTTGCCCCAGTATCCGGGGATATGGTTGAACCTGGCCGGTCGTGAGCGCCAGGGAACGGTTCTCCCGGAAACTGCTGCCCGGCTACTGCGAAAACTACTGGAGCAATTGCTAGATTTACGCGATGAGCGGGGACGGGCCGTTGTCGCCAGGGCCTGGTTGCGGCAGGATCTGGGCCCCGGTGCCTACCTGGATCGCTTTCCCGACCTGTTGCTGGAACTGGCGCGGCCGGGGGGGCATCGTCTGCTGGCAGATGTCAGCGACGGGCCTGGCCCCTGGATCAGGCGCCTGGAGGATGCCGAGTGCATCGGCTCCAAGGGCATCGGCACATCGGGCTCGCACCTGGCGGAGGGAATACTCCTGGCCGCGGGAGCGGGTGTCAAGGCCGGAGCACTGGCCGGAGCGAGGTTGTGGGATCTGGCCCCGAGTATGCTGGCCATGCTGGACCTCGAGGTGCCTGCCGGCCTGGATGGACGGGTCCTGCCGGAACTGGCACCAACGGCTCGCCACGGAGGCATGCTCCTTTCCAGCGACCTGGCCGGGCGCCAACGGCATGGCGGCTTGCTGCGAGCGTTGCGGAACCTGGGGTACCTGTGAAAAAAGCTGAGACAAGGAATGATTGACAAAACCCGCTGCGCTAATTAGCTTCCCGTCCATGAGCGAGTTCGAAAAACTGGTGAAGAGT
>QMME01000118.1 GCA_003647095.1 Deltaproteobacteria bacterium | reverse complement strand
GTCGAGGCCCCCCTCGGTGGTGAGTTCCTCGCGCTTTTCCGGCACCAGGGTGGCCATGTCCGGCTTGTGCTCGTAGGCGATGGAGGTCATCTCCTTGGTGGCCGCCATCTCCAGGTTGAGCCGCGTCTGTACCGTCTGGCGCAATATGCGCAGGTCGCGTTCCTGGATGTGGCGGCGGTCCTCACGCAGGTGGATGGTTATCTGGTCGGCGCCTCCCAGCTCGGCCAGTACCGCGGCGGCCACCGGATCCGGGTAGCTGGTGCCGCGGGCCTGGCGCAGGGTGGCCACGTGGTCGACGTTGATACCCAGGGAGAAGGATTTCATTTGTGGGCTCCCAGTTCTGATTCCATGGTTTGGGCGATCTCCTGGGCCCAGCCGCGCAGCTTCTTCTCGTCAGGGCCCTCGAGCATGATCCGCACCTTGTTCTCGGTTCCCGAATACCTCACCAGCAACCGTCCTCGTTTCCCCAGTTTCTTTTCGATATTCTTCAGGCACTTGCTGGTTCGGGGCAGCGATTCCAGGGGCAGCTTGCGCCTCACCGGGCGGTTCAGCAGCACCTGGGGCACCCGCTGCATGACCCGGGCCAGCTCCGATAGTGGCTTCTGCCGGCGCAGAGCCACCGCCAGCACCATCAGCGCCGCCAGCACCCCGTCGCCGGTGGTGGCGTGATCGAGAAAGATCAGGTGGCCGGACTGTTCGCCACCCAGGTTGTAGCCGCCCCGGCGCATGCGCTCCACCACCTGGCGGTCTCCCACCGGGGTGCGCACCAGGTGGATGGACATCTCTTGCAGGGCGTGTTCCAGGCCCAGGTTGCTCATCACCGTGGCCACCACCGTGCGCCGGCGCAGCAGGCGGTTCTTGGTCATGAAGGCCGCGGCGATGGCCATGAGGTGATCACCGTCGAGCAACTTGCCCTGTTCGGTGGCCATGACCACGCGGTCGGCGTCACCGTCCAGGGCGATACCCAGGTCGGCGCCGTGGCGGCGTACCGCCTGGCACATGGCCTCCGGGTGCAGGGAGCCGCAGCGGCGGTTGATGTTGCGCCCGTCGGGCTTGATACCCATGCTGAATACCCGTGCTCCCAGTTCCTCGAACACCGCCGGGGCCACCCGGTAGGCGGCGCCGTGGGCGCAGTCGACGACGATCTTGACCCCCTTGAGGGTCAGATCGGCCGGAAAGGTGTGCTTCAGGGCCACGATGTAGCGGCCCGCGGCGTCGTCGATGCGGTGCGCCTTGCCCACGGCGTTGGCGGTGGGACGCAGGTGATCTATGTTGTTGCCGGCCACCATCTTCTCAATGCGTTGCTCCTGCTCGTCGGGGAGCTTGAAGCCGTCGGAGCCGAAGATCTTGATGCCGTTGTCCTGGAAGGGATTGTGGGAGGCGGAGATCACCACCCCGGCATCGGCCCGCATGGTGCGGGCAAGGTGGGCGATGCCCGGGGTGGGCAGCGGTCCCACCAGCAGCACGTCGGCTCCCATGGAACAGATCCCCGAGGACATGGCCGTCTCCAGCATGTAGCCCGACAGCCGGGTGTCCTTGCCGATGAGGACGCGGCTGCGGTGCCGCGGCCGCCGGCACAGGAAGGCCACCGCCCGGCCCAGTTGCAGGGCCACCTCCGAGGTCATGGGGTGGATGTTGGCCACCCCGCGGACGCCATCGGTACCGAACAGCTTGCTCATGGTCGTTCACCGCTTGCCCTGCCCGGCGCGGCGGGCAGGCTCTCGTTGGCTATGGCCTGGGCCAACAGGGCCACCTGGCGCATGGGAGCGACGTCGTGTACGCGGATGATATGTGCTCCGGCCAGCACCCCGGCGGCAACCGCCGCGGCGGTACCGAAGACACGCTGCTCCACCGGCACGTCCAGCACCTGGCCGATGAAAGCCTTGCGTGACACCCCCAGCAGTACGGGCCGGCCCAGCGCCGCCAACTCGCCCAGGCGATGGATGATGCTCAGGTTGTGTTCGGCGGTCTTGCCGAAGCCGATTCCCGGATCGACGATGATGCGCTCGGCGGCGATTCCCGCCTGGCGGGCCTGCTGGATGCGCCCGGCAAGGAAACCGGCTATCTCTCCCAGCAGGTCGCCGTAGACGATCTGGCCCTGCTGCATGGTCTTGGGGGTGCCGCGCATGTGCATCAACACCAGGGGAACGCCGGCCGCGGCCACCGTGCCGGCCATTTCCGGGTCGAAGCGCAGGGCGCTGACGTCGTTGACCAGGGTGGCCCCGGCATCCAGGGCCGCCCGGGCCACCGCCGCCTTGGTGGTATCGATGGATATGGGCGTGGCCGCCCAGCGGACGACATCCTCGATTACCGGTACCACCCGGTCTATCTCGGCGCTGGCGGGAACGGGGTCGGATCCGGGACGGGTGGACTCGCCGCCGATGTCGAGGATGTCGGCGCCCTGCTCGACCAAGGCCAGGGCATGCTCGACGGCCCGCTGGCGGTCGAAGAACCGGCCCCCGTCGGAAAAGGAGTCGGGCGTGACGTTGACGATGCCCATGAGGTACGGACGGAGACCAAAGTGCATCACCAGGTTGCCGGCCCTGAGGGGCGGCGGTTGTGCGCGGCTGTTCACGGCCCCAAGCAATGCCGCAAAGGCGGGCTGCTGTCAAGGAGCCGTTCCCTTTACGTAACCATTCCCCCTTGCCGGCGCATGACCACTACTCCTCCGACCGGGCAGCCCAGGTCGCGGGCTACCAGGGGACACTTGACCTTGAGCAGGTGATAGATTTCCCGTTGCTCGTCCGAGAGCGTCTCGTAGTTGCCCTGTCCCTTGGAGATGACCAGGTCGGCAGAGGCAAAAAGCTGACGCAGTTGCTGGGAGCACTCGCCGATCACAGTCCCGGGGATATCGGTACCGTTATCGATGATGTTGGCGATCTTATCGAGGCCGGCGAAGAGGGCGTCTTCCGTGGTGGCATCGTTTATCACCGGCGCTCCCCGAACCGCCACGGTGACCACGCCCCTTGGCAACATCTCCACCAGCAGAAGGTCCAGAACGATTTCCCCGGCGTTGTCTGCCAGGTAGAGTATCGAGGATGCCCGTTGCACGGCTTCCTGCAGTGCCGCCAGCCTATCGATGGCCAGAGGCTGGCTGGTGGCCTGTTCAAGCGATTGCAGTACCAGGTCCTCGTCCAGGCGTGCAGACAGGGCGAAGTCGATGATATTGGCCGCCACTGCCAGCCTTACGGCCATTGCGAAGGGTTCGGTTGAATCGTCTCGCAGCCGGCGCAGGCGCGGCAGCAGCTTGCGGGCAAAGGAATTATAGTATTGCTTGGCCCGGTGGTAAGGATCGGGGTGACCTACCTGCTCCCTGATTATCCGGTGAATGAGGGCTCCCATCTGCGGGGGGGATTCCTGGAAGGTCATCTCCTGCACCACTGCCAGCACCCGGTGCATCACCCGCTCGTGTACCCGGGTGTCGTCGCTGGCCATGCGCACGGCATCCAGTGCCTGTTGTAAAAAGCAGGGAATGCAGTCGAGGATGGCCTTCATCGGTAACCGTCCCGGGCCTGCTGTACAACCTGCGCCAGCACGAGTTGGCTGCCCACTCCTCCAGGCAGGCAGCACTTGCCATAGCGGGCGGCCAGCATGGCGGTAGCCTGTTCTCCACTGCAGTGGCAGGGACACACCGTTGCCACCGGCACCCGCTCCAGTTCATCGATTACCTTGGCGATGCCAGGCTCGTCTTCCCGGAAAAGATGGAATCCCCCGCAGGCCAGCAACAGCTTCTTGCCGAGGATGCTACTGGCCTGCCGGGCCAGCCGGTGGACGCCGGGGTGGGCACAACCCACCAGCATTACCCCACCGGCCGGGGTGTCGAAGACCAGGGCCTGTTCGGCGGGCTCGCCGCTGACTCCGGTGGAGAAGACCCCGGGTCCGATGGCCGTGGCTCGTTCGCCGATCACGGTGACGGTTGCTCCCAGCCGGCGGAGATCCATGACCAGGTGAGTGGACGCGGATTGGGGCAGAAACAGTTCCAGGGCGGGATTTTTCTCGAGCAGCGAGCCCAGTCCGCCCAGGTGGTCCCAGTGGGGATGGGAGAGAAAAAACCACTTTACCGTCGCTGGATCAAGACCAAGCCGATTCATGTTTCCGAGCAGCACCGGACCATTGCTGCCGCTGTCGAACAGCCAGTTGCCGGCCGCTGTCTTTACCAGGCAGGAAAATCCCCACATGGCCAGCAGTCGGTCGTCCCCGGTGTTGTTGTCGAAAACGATGATCATTTCCATATCGTCGGTTCGCATGGCCGGCTTCCCGTGTGAATGTCTCCGCCTGACAAGCTACGCCGGTTGCACGCTGGTATCAAGAGTATTCAGCGAGCAATACCCGCTTGCATAGAGCCTGCGGAACAACTACACTCCTGCCGCGAGACCGGAAGAGCAGAAAACCAGATGGCCAGTGACCCGCGACCAGGGAGGTGGAAGATGGCAGCGAAGAAGAAAGCTACCGGCAGGAAGAAAGCAGCCGGAAGGTCCACCGGGAAGAAGGCAACCAGGAAGAAGGCAACGAAGAAGAAGGCAACGAAGAAAAAGGCAACGAAGAAGAAGTCCACCGGGAAGAAGCCGGTCAAGAAGAAGGCGGCGAAGAAAAAGCCCGCGGTGAAGAAGGCCGCCCGGAAGGTCAAGCGGGCGGTGAAGAAACTGGCCCGAAAACCCGCGGTGCGCCAGGTCAAGCGGGCGGTCAGGAAGGTGGGCAAGAAGATCGAGAAGGCCACCCGCAAGCCGGCGGCCCGCCGGGCCGGCAAGAAGCTCGAACAGGCTAAGCGGAAGGTCCGCCAGGCGGTACGTCGCACGCCGCTCATCGGCGGGCGCAGGTTCGAACGTGCCCTGGCCCTGGGGCGGCCTCCCACCGTGCGCCGGCTGTTTCCCAACTCGCGGGCGCTCATCGTCGGCGGCAAGTATATCGACCGGGCCATGCTGCGCCGGGGCCAGGCCATCGCCCTGGCCGCCAACGCGCGCAACAGCTTCGTCATTCGCGGGGTACTGCAGGCGGCCCAGCGGGCCCGGGCGGCGGTGATCATCGAGATCGCCCGCTCCGAGGGCGGTACCGGGGCCTACTGCGCCGTCAACCTGTGGAACCTGGCCCGCCAGGTGGATGCCGTGGCCAACGAGCTGGGCATCACCGTTCCCGTGGCCGTTCACGCCGATCATTACGGCATCAAGAAGTGGAGCGACGTTGCCGTTGCCCGGCTGGAGATCCCCTCCCTGTTCGAGCAGGGTGTGACCTCCATCGCCATCGACGCCTCCCACCTGCGCGAGGACGAGAACGTCCTGGCCAACCTGGAGCTGGCTCCCCTGGTTCCCTCCTGGGCCGGGCTGGAGACCGAGGTGGGCGAGATCAAGGGCTCGCAGGGCCTGTCCACCCGTGAAGATGCTCTCTACCATATCCGGGCGCTCAACGCCCACGGGGTGTTCGCCGACTGGATCGCGCTGAACAACGGTACCACCCACGGCATCCAGGCCAGCGACCAGGGCATCCAGGTGGAGCTGACGGCCGAGATCCACGCGGCCCTGGAACCCTACCGGGTGTCGGGAGCGCAACACGGCACTTCCGGCAACAACACCGAGCGCCTGCGCCAGATCGCCCGCCGTACCCGCACAACCAAGGCCAACGTGGCCACTGCCCTGCAGATGCTGTCCTGGGGCCTGGAAGTCAACGACTACGGCAATGCCCAGCTGGACGAACAGGGGCGTTTCATCAAGGTGCCGGGAGAAGGTGTGAGCGAAGAAATGTGGGCTCGCATGGTAGCCTACGCCGAGCAGCAGGGCTGGCAGGGTGGCAGCTACAAGAAGCTGAACCTGCCCTTCGAAAACCTGCTGCTGGCCCAGCCCCAGCCGGTACGCCAACGCATGGCCAAGCGGGTGGAAAACTTCTGTTACCGGCTCATGACCGAGGTGTTCAACTCCGCCGATACCGCCGAGCTGGTGATCGAAGAAATCCTCGAACGCGGCTCCCACGACGCCGGTCCCAAGGTGGAACGCCTGGAAGACCCGGCGGAATGGACCGAGCCGAAGCTGAGGGAAAAGGCCCGGGCGCTGGGCGGTGACCGCGGACCCTCCGGCGACTACGACGACTGACCCGACTGCCTATTTCACCTTTTCCAGCCACATGTCGGGATTGCCATAGCGGCAGGCCTGGTGGCGCTCCACCCAGTAACCGTCCTTGTTGTGTTCGTTGGCCAGGTCTTCGCACTCCTCGGTACACGGCTCGCGGGCATCGTAGGCGCGCTTGCCGCCCCAGACCTTGCGCATCTCCTTGAGGGTTTCCTTGCAGCAGGCATAGCAGGCGTCGTGCACCGAGTAACAGCCGATGTAGTAGCAGGAGGTGAAGGCCATCATGGCCAGAGCCAAAAGCGCGATCCGTACCCTCATCAACCCGTCTCCCCTCTTCTCTCCAACAGCTTCCAGGTCTCGGCCAGCAGGCCCTGCACGGCCCGCAGCGAGCTTTTGGAGATCTTGCCGGCGGCGGCAAGGGTGTTGAGCTGGTTGTAGGCCTGCACCACCAGGCTGGAGGCCGTGGCCAGGACCCGCTGTTCGAGTTTCCGGTCGCCGGTAGCGGCCGGTATCGCCGGTTTCCTGTGCAGGTCGTCAAGCTCGTTCAAGGCCGCCCTGAGTTGCTCGGCCAGGATGCTGTTTTCAAGCTGCAACCGCTGGTGCTGGATGGCCAGCTCCACCTTCTGACGCAACAACTCCACGTCATCAAAAGGTTTTTCCAGGTAGTCCAGGGCCCCCAGGCGCAAGGCCTCGAGGGCCGATTCATAGGAGCCGTAGCCGGTGATGACCAAAAAATCCGTATTGGGGCGTTGCCGGCGTACCCGCCGGGCCAGCTCGATTCCCGACATGTCGGGCAGGTTCTTGTCGACGATGAGCAGGTCGAGTTCACGATCGTTCAGCAGCTCGATGGCTTCGCCGGCGCTGGCGGCGAACAGCAGTTCGTGACCGCTGTCGTGGAACAACCCCTCGAAGACCAGTCGCACCACGTCCTCGTCGTCGACCACCATGAGGTTGGCCCGGCTGTCGAGCAACAGGGTGTAGCCGAGATCTTCCAGGCTCATGTCATCGATCCTCTGTTCGTCTTTCATGTAACCGCCCTCCCCATACTAGTGCTGACCACTGTATTCACATAGCGCAACTGCCTCCAGGCTGACAAGGGTGTAGCGTAACTCTTTGTAATAACTGGCGGTATTTGTGCATCTATCGCCCCCCTTCCCCCTTGTCCGAGGGGTTGGGCAGAACCACCAGGTTGGACTTGTCCTTCGTGAACTTGAGCCCCTGGTGGCTGCCACCTACCTCGGCAATGGAGACTATACTGTAGATGGACAGGTGCAGACTGTGGATGTCGGCGAACTTCTTTTTCATGGCCTCTTCGTCCGGGTTGACCAGCAGCGGGCTGGTCTCGAAGATGAACTCCGAGATGCATACAAAGGCAAGCCCCAGCGAGGAATCGCCTATACGGCGCGCCTTCAGGGATACGATCTTGTCTTCCACCGGATCGCGATAGGTCACCACATAGTACTGTTCATCGTTCTTGCGGGTCTTGCCCGATACCATTTATCCTCCGCAATTGTTCCCTGCGGAGACACAAAACACATCTGGAGCTGCCGATCAAGCCGGCCGTAACGGAACATTCAGGATCTTTTGTCATCTTGACACGTCATCTTCGGTATCGGACAATCCGCCTGCAAAGACAGGGAACATGGCCGGAAAACAAACAAAACTCCGTTGCCTGCTGGTCTGGCACGATACCTTGCTCGAGGACAGGCTCTTTGCACCGGGCCAGAAGGTCTCTGTCGGCGCGGCCCCCGGAGCCACCTTCGTTCTCCAGGGGCAGGGACTGACCCGGCGGCGCAGGAAGTTGCTCCTGGTTGGCCGGGGCCGGGCCACCCTGTTGCTGCGCCCGGGGATGCACGGATCGGTCTTCCTGACCGGGCGCGAACAGGACATCGGCCAGATGCTGGCCACCGAGGGCTTGAACGGCGGCGCCAACGGCAGCCTACAGGTTGACCTGGCGGAGGGTGACGGCGGGGTGCTGGTGTTCGGACAGGTGGGGCTGGGGTTCTGGGTGGTGCCGGTTGCCGAGAAAGCCCCGCGCGCCGCCTTGAGTCAGGTCCTGGGAGCCGATCGCTTCACCGGCAAGCTGTTCGGGTTGGCGCTGGCGGTGATGGTGCTGTTTTCCTTCGTATCCCGGTTGTTTGCCGGAACCCGGCCGGAGATGACCATAGAGCAGCTACCCGATCGGCTGGCTTCCTTCATCGTCCAGGATCGCCGGGCGCTGGTCGAGTTCAAGAAGGACATGCGCAAGATCGAGCAGCGAGCCCGCCGGCGTCGCCAGGAAGCAGCCAGGCGCAGGCGACGGACCCGGCCCTCCAGGAAGGAAGTCACCGGCAACGGCCAGGAGCGGGCGCTGAGCGCCGAAGAACGAAAGCTGCGGGCCAAGGTGGCCCGCAAGGGCCTGGTGGGGGCACTGGGAAAGGCCCGCCGGACCGGTCCCCTCAAGGACGTGCTGGGTGATGGCGGGCTGGGGATGGATCTCAACGAAGCCGTGCGCCGGCTGGAGCGGGGCACGGCCCGGGCGCGGCTGCTGACGTCGGTCGGGCAGGGAGGCCTGGCCACCAGCGACGCCCTGCTGGCCCGGCCCACCAGCGGCGAGGCACTGGGAGAAGGCCTGTCGCGGCAGATCAGCGACCGAACCGGCAGCGCCGGACGTCGAGCCGGCCGGGGCAGCCGCCTCGGCGGCAGGCGGGAAATGGCGGTGACGGTCGCCATGCCCTCCAGCGGTGCCCAGGTCACCGGCGGGGAGCTTTCCCGGCGGGAGATATTCCAGGTGGTCTCGGCCAACAAGGGGGCCATCCGCTACTGCTACGAGTCGCAGCTGATGCGCTTTCCCACCCTGCGGGGCCGGGTGACGGTGGATTTCATCATCGATACCAGCGGTCGCGTGGGACGCATCAAGGTGCCGGAAAACACCCTCAGCCAGGCCCGGGCCGCCCGGGCGGTGGCCAGTTGCCTGATGCGCTTCATCAAGCGCTGGCGTTTCCCCAGGCCGCGGGGCGGCAAGGTGAGAGTCATCTATCCCTTCACTTTCGGGCGGAAATGATGAAGATCGCATCCCTGGTGTGGCCGTTGTTGTTGCCATTGCTGCTGGCCGGTTGTCGTGCCGAGCGCTATTACGGTCCCTACCTGCTGCAGGTCCCCGGCCCGTTGCAACAGGACTCGGTGGCGCACAGCTTCCTGCTGCCGCTCGACCAGTCCGCCATCGACGAGCAGCAGCAGCTCGAGCAGTGCCTGGCCGACGGCGGTGAGGACTGCAACTGCCGCTTCCCGGTGCTGCGGGTGGGAGATTTCTCCCTGCAGGTGGACTATACCCTGGGCAACACCGGCTCCAGCGAAGCGGCAGTGATGATCTGGCTGGGACGACGGGTAAGCGACCAGGAGATTCCTCCCCAGCAGGTGGCCGGTATGGCTGATGTCGAACTGCTGGCCGAGCACCATCATCACCTGCTGGCCGGGGCCTCGGTACGCATGGGCTTCGCCAGCGAGGATATAGAGCGGGCCGAGGTGGAGATCGCCACCGCCTTGCATCCCCAGTGCCAGCAGGACAGCACCGCCCTGCCGGGGTTGCAGGGCCTGCTGCTGGGGCTGACGCTGGAAAGTGGTCGTCCCGGCCCGGTGGAAGCGGTATTTTCCGTGCTGGTGGATGCTGGGGGGTGGCCGTGAGATTGTCGACTGGATCGCTTGCCTGGTTGCTCCTGGCTGCCCTGGCCGGGCAGCCTGTCCGTGCTGGAGAGGAAGCCGACCTGGCCGCCTGCGACACCTCCCTGCCCGCGGTGCGGGGATTGTCGGTATCGGCAGGAACGGGACCGGCCTTGTGGGCGGGCGAGGTTGGCGAGGCCAGCCGGCCCGGACCGGCCTTTTCGTTGTCCGTGGCATACGACCTGTTCGATTGGCTGGCGGTGGAGGCCGGCTGGCATACGGGCAGCAACGACACCGCCCAGCCCTACCCGCCGGCTCCGGGTAGCTTTGCCACTCAGGTGGCCCTGCTGGGTATGAAGCTGCGTTGGTTGCTGGGTTCCTGGGACCTGTTCGCGCGTGGCGGAGTGGGGTTCCGCTGGGTGTATCCCAATATCCTGCTGCGCATCGAGAACCTGGCCGAGGGCACCCAACTGGCCTGGTCGGCAGGAGGAGGAGTCGGCTGGTACACGCCCATACGCGGTTTGTGGCTGGCGGCGGAGTCGCTGGCTTGCGGCGCCATCGACGGTAACGGCATCTGGATCAGCACTCGGCTGGTGCTCGGCTATACATTTCCCCTGTAAGTAGCCATGTCGACGCCCGTGTGCCCGAGTCACGGGTAATACCAGGCCGGCAATTGTCGGCGAGGGTT
>QMME01000117.1 GCA_003647095.1 Deltaproteobacteria bacterium | reverse complement strand
TCATCGCCGCCCGGGTGGGACGGCAGGTAGCCGCGGCTGCCGCCCGCCCGGCCCGCCCGGCCCCGGCCCCGGCACCGGCACCGCGTCCCGCGGCAGCGGCGGACGAGACCTCCCCGGTTGCCGGAGGCCTGTCCATTCCCGGCTTCGAGATCCACGAGATGCTCGGCAAGGGCGGCATGGGTCGGGTCTACCGTGCCCGGCAGGTCTCCCTGGACCGCTGGGTGGCCATCAAGATCCTCAACGAGGACCTGGCCAAGCATCATAGTTTCATCAGGCGCTTCGAGAAGGAATCGGGAGCGCTGGCCTCCCTGAATCATCCCAACATCACCGCCATCTTCGACCGCGGCAGCGCCGGCGGCCTGTACTATTTCGTCATGGAGTACGTTGGGGGGCCCAGCCTGCGGCACAAGATGCAGGCCGGCCTGGAGACCCGCGAGGCGGTGCAGCTGTTCTGCATCCTGTGCCGGGCCGTGGCCCATGCTCACAAGCGTGCCGTCATCCACCGTGACCTGAAGCCGGAAAACGTGCTCTTCAGCGAGGAAGGCGTGCTCAAGGTGGCCGATTTCGGTCTGGCCAACATCATCGCCCCCGATCGCCGCTGGGAACTCACCCGCACCAAGGTGAGCATGGGCACCGTCAACTACATGGCTCCCGAACAGCGCCAGGACGCCAAGCACGTCGATCACCGGGCCGACATCTACTCCCTGGGGGTAATGCTTTACGAAATGCTCACCGGGGAACTGCCGGTGGGCCGCTTTCGCCCGCCCTCCAAGACCAGGCCGGGTATCGACGAGCGACTCGACCGGGTGGTCATGCGCATGCTCGACGTCGAGCCGCAGCAGCGCCCGCAAAACGCCGAACTGATCTCGGCCACCCTGGAAAGCTGGCTGCAGGAGAAGAATCCCCCGGCCCGGGCGGAGAGCACAACCCGCGCGGCGGTTTCGGCGGAGACCACCCGCCCCCGCAGTTCACCCCGGCCGCTGTCGCGGGCCCCGCGCTCGCTGCGGCTGCGCCGTCTGCTTACCCGTACCCTGGCCAACCGCCTGGCCTGGTGGGTAGCCGCCCTGGCCCTGGCGCTGGCGGCGGGACTGGGCGGGCTGTGGTGGTTGATGCACCGGGGGCTGAGCGACCACCCCGGCGACCTGCGCCTGACCGGCAACGGCGCCAACCAGACGGTAGCGGTGGTGCACCCGCGCCAGCTCACCTATCTCTCGCCCAGCCGCATCGAACGGAATGGCGGAGAAGTCACCACCGTCTTCGACTTCCAGCCTTCCAGCCAGGAATCGCAACCCCTGCAACTGCTCGGAGGGGTGTGGCTGAAGAAGCGCGGCCGCCTGGTCCAGGACACCCTGGCCCGCGGCTTCGCCGTCAACCAGGTGCCAGCGCGGGCCCTGTTCGGAAAGACTCCCCACCTGGCCGAGGGAGTACGCCTGGATACCTCTCTCGAGGCCCGGCCGGCGGTGGTCCAGGTCGGGGAAAGGGCGCTTTCCATGCAGGACTACCTGGACCAGGCCCTGGGCGGTACGCGCTTGCTGGTGCCCTTGACCATCAGCCACCGGGCCGGCCTGGGGTTTCTCGACGCCGCGGGACGGGGACTGGAACTGCTGCTGCCGCTGCAGGACAGCCGCACCGGCATCCTCCTGCGCCGCGGCGAGGGCATGGAAGGCGGCAACCACGAGTTTCCCTTGCCCGAGTCCGCACCCGCCGCCCCCGCTTCCTGGCAGCTGCAGATGAGCATAGAGCAGGGGCGCATCCAGGTCAGCTTGAACGGTGTCGAGGTGGTAAACGAGCTGGCCGGCTTTCCCCTCGGCTTCCGGGGATTCCCGGCCATCTCCTGCCAGAACGCCCGCTGCCGTATCAGGCGGGTGGTGCTGCGGCAACCACGCTAGGTGATGTTCGTCGCGCGGGCCGCGCTGCCGCACCATCCAGGGGTCTGCCGGTTTCAGTGCAGGTCGAGTACTAGGCCGCCACCGGAAGAACCGCTGGAAACCAGGAAGTAGGTGCCGGTGGCGGCTCCGGCCGCCACCACTCCCACCGCCGTCCAGAACCACCACTTGCTGTACCAGTCGTCCGGCCACCAGCCGGCCGCCGCCTTTTCCTGCTCCGGTTGGCGGGCCGGGGTACGCTCGACGACTTGCTCGGCTCCCTGGGCCTGCTCCTCCTGCCCCGGAACCTCGCTGTCCGGGCCGGCCCCGGTGGCAACGGTCTCCGTCTCGGCAGTAGTCGTCTCCGTGGTCTCCAGCTGGCCGGTCTCGCTTTCCGCGGCCTGGTCCGCGCTCTCCTCCCCGCCCTCGGACAGGTCCAGGCCCAGGCTGAGTTCCTCGCCCTGCTGCTGCTGGCCCTCCTCCCCCGCGGCCGAGACTTCCGCCTCGCCCGGGGATGTCGGCTCGAGCTGCACCAGCTGGCGCAGGAAGTCATCCACCTGCTGCTGGTAGGCCGGGCTGGTGGCATCCACCATTCCTTCCCGGGTGGCAAAGTGCTCGCCGTCGGCGGAGATGGCCCAGCCCTTGAGCGACAGCGCCGCCCGGCTGCCCTCGGCCCAGACCAGCAGCACCTTCTGTGCCCCCAGGAAACTGGCCAGCGGGCCGACGGCCGGGGCCGGCTCACCACGCGCCAGCTTGCCGATCAGGGCCCGCAGCAGGACGGAGAAGCGACCCTGCTTGCTGGCCTTGCGCAGGCGCATACGCAGGGTACGCTTGCGTCCCCGGGCCACGTTGATGCGTCCGCCCCAGGGCAGGTAGCCGTCCTTTTCCGCCCGCACCAGGTGAATACCCGGACGCAAGCCGGAAAGCTGCAGGGGGGTACCGCCGGCATACTTGCCATCGAGGTAGATCTCCGCCCCCAGGGGTTCGCTCACCAGGGCCACCTTCTCCGCGGCCCCGGCCTGGTACCGGGAACGGGCCTGCTCGAACACTTCCTGGATGTTGGGCGGAAACAGGTTGCTGTCGAGCGTCTTGCGCCCGGGCAGGTCGAGGGCGCGCAGGAAATACTTCCCGGCCTTGTCGGGTTCACCCACCAGCACGCTGGTGGCCCCCAGGTAGATCAGGCACTCGACCAGCTGGGCCTGCTTGTCCAGCCAGGCATAGCCGAATTCGAACTTCTTCAGGGCCAGGGAAAAGGCATCCACCGCCTGTTCCAACTCCAGCTGTTCGTACAGCTGCTTGCCCTGGGCCACCAGGCGGCGGGCATCCTCCACCGCCTGCTGCTTCCGCGGCAGGCCACCCGGCTGCAACACCGCCAGCAGATCCGCCACTTGCAGCGAACCGGTGGAGGCCACCAGTTCACGCAAGCGATGCTGCAGGTCGACCGACAGGCGTGCCGCCGCCCCCCCCCGGCCGAAGGCGAAAGCACCCACCGTCTGGGCGGCCGCCGGGCCGGACGCCGCCAGCAGGAAAAGCACCCCGGCCGGCAGCAGATCCCTGAACCTGGCAAAGGTTCTCATTGTTCGCTCTCCCCCGCCAGCGCCGCCGGCGTGAACAGCTCCGCCGAACGCAGCACGTCCTGGGGGCCCAGGCCCCCCGCCAGCAGCACCTGCCCGCCCACCAGCGGCACGGCGGCATGACCGGCCCGTTCCACGCTGGTCTGTCCGGCGGCGGCCAGTTCGCCCTGGGGATCGAAGACCTCTATTTCCCGGCTGGGTGTCAGCTGTTCATCGCCGAATCCCCCGGCCAGCACCAGTTCCCTCCCGGCCGTCACCATCCCCGCCAGCCAGCGGGGCGAGGCCAGGGCCGGGCCTTCCTGCCATTCGGCATCGTCGGAGGATATCCTGCGGATGAGCCGGCTGTTGCCGGTAACCGGCGGCTGGAGAACCTGCCCGTCATACACGCGGCCTCCGGCCACGAAGACCTCGTCGGGGCGCAGGGGAATGATGGCGGCCCCGGCGAACATGAGGTTGGCGGGAAGCCCGCTGGAGAGCTTCTCCAGAAACACCCCGCCTTCCGCCGAGGGAGTGAACTCCTCCAGCGGCGGTGCGGTGGGGTAGATGGCACCGCCGATGAGCAGCACCTTGCCGGCGGCGGTCACCACCGCCGCGTGGCCCAGCCGCCGGGTGGCCATGGCGCTGGTGACCTTGACCACCTCCCCGGCGGAGCCGAGGCCGGGATCGTACAGGTAAGCGAAGTTGGAAGCGTGCTCCTCGTCCGGGGCAGTGCCTCCGCCGGCCAGCAGCACCCGCCCGTCGGGCAACAGCGAAGCGCTGTGCAGCACCATTCCCTGGGGCATGGTCTTTTCGATCCACACGTCCGGGCCGGGCAGGTACACCTCGAAGCTGGCCAGCACGTCGCCGGGAGCGACCTGCAGAAACATCCCGGAACCGGCCTGCAGGCCGAGTTGCCGCACCCCGCCGACCACCAGCACCCGGCCATCGGGCATCAGGGTGGCCGAGGCCAGGGCCCGGGGAGTGTGGAGGCGGGCCACGGGATAGATGATCCCGGTGGCCGGATCGTACATGTCCACGGCCGCGGTGGCCTGCCAGGCATCGCAACCCGGCCCGCAGCCATCGGCCTGGAGACGATCCACCCCCCCGGCCAGCAGCACCCGGCCGCCGGGCAGGCCGGCAGCCGCCAGGAAGGCCCGGGGCGCCTGCAAGGGCCGGGCGGCGCAGGAGACGTCGCCCACGGCAGCCAGGAAGATTCCCACCGTGGTATCGACTCCCTGGCGAATGTTCACCGGGGCGGCCGAGCCATACCAGGCCACCTGCCCGGAGACCAGTCCCCGCACCTCCAGGGTGAGATCCTCGCCGGCGGCAATGCCCCCCACGCGCACCTTGCCGTCCGAGCCGGGAGAAACCCGCTTGCGAAAGTGCACCGTGCCGTCAGCTCGCAGCAGGGTCAGCTCCACGGCGTCCAGCACCGGGGCAGAGCCAGGCTCGCCCGGCAGTTCCGGGCAGGGAGCATCGAGTGGCTGACGGGCAAAGGCCAGTTGCAGCCCGGGCCCGTCCTCCGTGCCGACTCCGCAGGCGAGCATGCCGGCCAGGGCCACCACCAGCCCACAGCCGATTAGCTTTCTCATCGCCAACCTCCGTTCGGCACATCCTAGTATAACGCCGGTGCGGCTGTCGAGAGGGAACTTGACGCTGGCGGTGGCCGGGTAAAAGATAGCCGTAGATGGCCACTCGTTTCGGAGACTACCGGTTGCTCAGGCGCATCGCCGCTGGCGGTATGGGCGAGGTCTTCCTGGCGGTGCTGGAGCGCGGCGGGGGGTTCCACAAGCCGGTGGCGCTCAAGACCATGCTGCCCGGCTGCTGCCGGCGGCCCGGTTTCTCCGAGCGCTTCGAGTCCGAGGCGGCCATTGCCGCCATGCTCAACCATGCCAACATCGTGCAGATCTTCGATCACGGCTACCTGCAGGAACGTGCCTACCTGGCCATGGAACTGGTGGAAGGGCCCGACCTGGCGACCCTGCTGGCGGGGGGCCGGCGCTTGCAACCGTCCCTGGTGGCAGAGATCGGCGTGCAGGTGTGCCGCGGCCTGGCGCATGCCCACGAGCGGCGCGATCTCAGCGGGCGTACCCGGGCGGTGGTGCACGGCGACGTCAGTCCCGGCAACATCCTGGTGAGCCGGGAAGGACAGGTGAAGCTGGCCGACTTCGGCATCGCCTGCCTGCTCGACCAGGAATCATCCCCGGGACTGATCACCGGCAAGTTCTCCTACATGAGCCCGGAACAGGCCCGGGGCGAGCCCCCCCGGCCGGCCTCCGACCTGTACTCGCTGGGCCTGGTGCTGGCCGAGGCGCTGTGCGGCCACAAGCTGCTGGCCGAGTGCGATTCCACCGAACTGGCGCTGGAACAGGCCCGGCGGGGAGTGACCGATCCCGGCTCGGTGCTGCCCGAGGGGTTACGCGCCAGCTGGGGAGCGATTCTGTCGCGGGCCCTGCACCCGGAAGCCGGGCGACGCTTTGCCTCGGCGGCGGAGATGTGCCGGGAGATTGCCGCCACCTGCTCGCCCGGCGGCCCGGAAGGGCTGGCCGAGCTGGTGACCGCCAGTTCCGGCGGGACCGCCTCCCTGCGACCCTACGAGGCCACCGAGGCGGCCATCAACCCGCTGGCCGAAGCGCCACCACCCGCACGCTGGAGGTACGGCCTGCTGGGCCTGTTCGTGCTCTTCTGGGCCAGCGCCGGCCTGTGGTGGTGGCTGCACCCGCGGCCCGGCGCGGTGCCCCCGCCTCCCCGGCGCGACACCCCCCGGGCCCCCGGCGGCCTGGCGGTCAGGCCCCTGACGGCGGCAACGGCCGCGACCGGTCGGGAGGGCCCGCATACCGCCAGCCCTGTCGTCGTCCGCCGGCACATCCGGCGGCGTCCCGGGAAAACGCCGCAGCCCCGGCAACCGTCCGCCGTCGACTCCACCCAGCCAGCTGCCGGGGCCCCCCCGGCCAGGACGCCCCTGCTGCAAGTGGAACCGGCGCCCGGCTGGAGCCTGGCCGTCGACCACCGGCCGCTGACCGCAGCGGGTCCCGCCCGCCTGGGCGAACGGCGCCACTACCTCATCGAACTGCACCCGCAGGACGCCGTCCGACCGGCCATCGCCGTGCGCCTGATCCCCTCCCCGGGCAGGAGTGGAAGCTGGAAGCTGGCGGTGCGGGCCCGACCCTGGATGAACCTCGCCATCAACGGCCGCCCCGCCGGCCAGACCCCGCGGGCCGGGCTGCTGCTGCACCCGGGCCGGCACCGTCTGACCCTGGAACGCGACGGCACGCGGGTGAGCCTGCGGCTGCACATTCGGGGACGGTCTTGACAGTATCTCATCTATGAGTTACTAAAGCACGGGTAAGAATCGAGGGAGAGTAAAGATGAAAAGGATCTGTATCTGGTTGACGTTATGCTCGTTGTCGTTGCTGGCGGCTGCCTGCGGGAGCGGCGCGGACATCTTGCAACAGGGCCGGGCGCGCGTGGCCGCCGGCCCCGGGACGGACAAGGCGGACGGTGCCGGTGCGGATGTCGCCGACCGTTCCTGCCGGGTGGTGCTGCGCCAGGTGGGACGGCAGCCGGCCGGCGATGGCGGCTTCGAGACCGCTGGCGACGGTGGCGCCGGCAACTACGTCTGGCGCGGCCGGGTGGACGTGACCGGGGAACTGGCCGGGCAGGGCCAGGTGTTCGTGCTCTACCACCTGGCCGGTGATGCCCAATGGTACGAGGTGCCGGCGCTGGGAGTCTCCAGCCCGGTGCCCGGCTACCAGGGCTTTGCCTTCGCCATGCACGAACACCTCTTCGGGCCCGACACCCCCGCGCCGCTGCCGGCCATCGAGCTGGTGCCCTACCTGCTGCTGGCAGACGGCACCCGCCTGTTCGCCCACAACGTCCAGGCCGGGGACTTCGAAAACACCGTACTGGACGAGGGCAACTACTTCAGCTCCGGCGCGGGCGAGAACACCTGCCGGCCGCCGCTGGGCACGCTGCGTTTCAACGCCGACTGGAGCATCCACGGCGACGGCCGACTGCGGGCCGGCGGCTACCTGGAGATATTCTACGACATCGACCGCCTGCCCCAGTGTCGCGGCACCCACAACGGCTACCCGGCCTGGGACATCGATGCCTACGTGCGCTTCTCTCCCGGCGGGCAGGAGTTTTCCGGCAGCGTGACCCGCAACGGTGCTCCTCCTTTGCTGGTGCAGATTCCCGAGGACGCCGAGCAGGTGGAGATCTGGTTTCTCAATTACACCGGCGCCGGCGGCACTTGCCGGGCCTGGGATTCCAACTACGGGGCCAACTACCATTTCGATGTCTGGCCGCCCGCCGACGATCCCCGCTGCCGGGATGTCCAGCGTGACAACCCCGACCTCCACGGCGAGGACTACCGCATGCCCCACAACGAGCCCTACTGCCTGGGCTACGAGCTCAGCGCCAACTACAACGCCTCCTTCTGCGAGTTTCATCTCCAGGGCCTGGGCCAGGCGCACCTCGGCCACTACGGCATCCCCTTCGACTGGTTGCTGGCTTACCTGCGGATCGGTCCAGTCGAGGGCGAGGTCCTTGCTGCCGGTATGTTCTCCCGCTTCCATAACGACGACGGCACCGGCGGCGTCAGCTACACCCTGGGAACGGAGGAGTCGGACGGACTGTGGCGGGTGGGCTTCGTCACCCTGCAGACGGGCTATCAGGGCGAGGGGGGCATAGAGCGCTCGCTGGACGAGTTCGCCTTCTTCATCGACGTACGCCGTCCCCATGGCCAGGTGGTGCGGCTGTGGCAGAGCCGCGGTGGCAGTAATTACACTATCGAGGATGCCTTCTCCCTGCCTCCCGGCAGCGAGTCCATCCCCTACGGCAACATCCAGTGGGCCAACCCGGCCTCCGCCGTCTTCGATTCCCGGCGGGCCTGCGGCTATTGAACGGTGACGGGCGACGCCCTCGAAGATCGCCTGGTTGCAGCCTTCCGGCAACTGGGCCTGGCCCGTTCCGACGCCCGGCTCTACCTGGCCCTGTTGAAAAAGAATCCGGCCACCGGCTACGAACTGGCGGCCAGTTCGGGAGTGGCCCGGGCGGCCATCTACCACACCCTGGGGCGCCTGGAGAAAGGCGGCCTGGTGCAGGTGGTGCAACACAAGCCCGCCCGCTACCAGCCGATTGCTCCCGAGCGCCTGCTGGAGCTGCTGGAAGTGCGCCTGCAGCAGGACCTCGAGCAGCTGCGCCGGGGGCTGGAACGACTGGCACCGGAAGGTGACGAGGAACCCACCTGGAACATCACCGGCTACCAGTCGCTGCTGGAACAGGCGCGGGCGCTGATAGGCTCCTGCCGCCACAGCCTGCACCTGTCGTTGTGGCGACGGGAGGCCGAGGCCCTGGCCGGGCAGTTGCGGCAGGCGCGCCAGCGGGGCCGGCGGGTGGTACTGTTTTCCTTCACCTCCCTGCCGCGCGGGCTGGGCCGGGTGCTGTCCTACGGTATCGACGAGCAACAGCTGGAACAGCACTGGGCACACAAGCTCATCCTGGTGGCCGACCGCCGGCGGGCGCTGCTGGGCGGCGCCGAGCAACGGGAAGACAACCAGGCGCTGTACACCCAGGAACCGGTGCTGGTGGAGATGGCCATATCCAATCTGGTGCTCGACATTACCCTCTACGGGCAGCGCTTCGGCAAGAACGTCTCGCGGGTGGTGAGCGGTCTCACCCGACACCTGGCGCCCGTGGAGAAGCTCATCGCCGGCCGGGATTGCTAGCCTGACAACGGGGTGGAGACACTTGATACTGTCTCATTGTATCTTCTGGAAAGTGGCCACTTCTGTCTGATACAAGGTCTGGAACGGTTTCGGGAAATCGGCGGTGGCGATATAGGCCGTGTTCTCGAGTCACTGTCGCGGTTTCCCAAAATGGCACGATTGTTGCGTCATAGCTGCACCTATACCTCATGGAAAGGAACTCGAAATGACAATGACGAGAAACGGCAAACTACTCGTGGGCGTGGTCGTCACGGTAACGCTGGCGGCCGGTTCCGTGCTGGCCCAGGACGAAGTCGTCCCGGTAAAGGTCATCCCCAAGAAGAAGATCGAGCAGAAGAAGAAAAAGGACGGCTGGGACTTCCTGCTCACTCCCGGAGCCAGTGTCTCGCTGTCGGACAACCGCTCGGTCATCGGCCAGCCCGAAGGCCTGACCGTTGTGCTGGGAGCCAACGTCGTCTCCGGGGCTTTCTTTCGCTCCGGCCCCCACGAGTGGCGCAGCTCTCTCAACATCACCGAGCTGTTCAGCCGTTCTCCTTCTCTCGACGAATTCGTGAAATCTACGGATCTGGTCAAGCTGGAATCGGTTTACCTGTTCAACCTGCTCGACTGGCTGGGTCCCTTCGCCAAGGTCAACATCGACACCGTGCTGCTGGAGAGCTTCGACGTGCGGCCCGAGGCCACCCGCTGGTCGATAGCCCGCAGCGACGGCTCCACCGAGACCCGCGACGGCTTCAAGCTGCGCCTGGGCGACGGCTTCCAGCCCCTGACCCTGAAGGAGACCGCCGGCTTCTTCGCCGACATCTACGACACCACCGGACTCAAGGCCGGCGGCCGCCTGGGCGTGGGCGGGGTGCACGTGTTCGCCGACGGGGCGCTGTCCGTCAAGGACGACGACACCACCCCGGAGATCGAGGTGCTCGAGCTGCGCAGTTACAACCAGTTCGGCGGCGTGGCCGAGCTGAGCCTGGGCGGGCAGCTCTACCGCAAGAAGATAATCTACAAGGCCAAGGTGGAGATCATGGTGCCCTTCGTCAACGAGCTGCAGGCCGGCGACGAGCGCGGCACCCTGGAACTGACCAACATCGAGTTCACCGCCTCGCTGTCGTTCAAGGTCTTCAGCTGGTTGTCCATCGACTACGTCTTCCGCGCCCTGCGCCAGCCGCAGCTGCTCGACGAGTTCCAGGTCCAGAACAACCTGTTGTTGACCGCCTCCTACAGCTTCTTCAAGCCCCAGGAAGAGAAGAAGTAGTGCCGTGGGGCGCGCCCTGCGCCCGGCGCGCGCACGGAGCGCTCGCCTGCCGGCGGGCCGGCGCCCGGCTTTGACAGGCGGCTACCAAGCCTCTATCTTCCCGGGCGAACACCGGCCGGAGGGGCGGGTGACCAGTGGAGGATTCCATGAAAAGGGCGACGATAT